>JAURVW010000572.1 GCA_030655275.1 Solirubrobacteraceae bacterium | reverse complement strand
AGCATGCTCGCGATCGCCACGGAGTCGTCGATGTCGCTCAGCATCGCGCTCGGATCGCGCCCGCCGATCGACGTTCCGCTCTCCGAGGGCGACGTGATCCGAGCCGGCGGTAGGGATCTCACCGTGCTGCACCGACCGGGGCATTCCCTGTCGGACATCGTCCTCGTCGATCGGGCCGACGGCACGGCGATCGTCGGCGACCACCTCCTGGCGGGGATGAGCCCGAACCCGATCCTCGCACCGCCCCACGAGGTCAAGTTCCCGGACGCCCGCACCGAGCGCGTGCGTTCGCTGCTCCTCTACCTCGATTCCGTACGCAAGACCGCCGAGGACGGGCTGCAGCTCGTCCTGCCGGGGCACGGACCGTCGATCGGTCCGCCGGCCGACCTCATCACGGAACGGCTCGCCTTCCACGAGCGGCGCGCGCAGAAGATCGCCGGAATGCTCGGTGACGAGCCGCGGACCGTGTTCGAGCTCGCGTCGCGACTGTGGAAGGACGTGCCGATCCGCCAGCCGCAGCTCACGCACTCGGAGGTGATCGGCCATCTCGACCTGCTCGCTGAGCGGGGCGAGACCACCGACGTGCCGCTCGAGGACGGCATCGTCGGCTTCATCGCCACCTGAGGCGACCGGACGACGGGAGCGCGGCGTCGTAACACCTCCGCCCCACGCTCGCCCGGCCGCTCGCCCGACCGGGCCGAGGGCGCTAGGTGAGGCTGTCGACCGTCGGCCGCGGCACGCCCGCGGGCGCACCCGGCGTGAGCGGCGTCGCGACGACCGGGTCGGAGTCCGGGATCAGCTCGAGACCCTGGACCTGCAGCTTCTTGCCCTGCTCGCTGTTGGCCTTCACGACGGTGCCGCAGTTCGACCGAGGCTTCACGTTGCCGTGGAGGACGACGCCCTTGGCGCCGCCCGTGCAGGTGATGACCGGTTTGATCGAGCCGTTCGCGAACGACTCCACGAACACGGACCCTCCGCGGATCGTGACCTTGTTGCGGCCCTTGCCCTGCAGGCGGATCGTGTTGCCGCCGCTGCCGGTGACGATGGTGTTGTTCCACGCGCCGCCGCGGATGAAGTTGCGACCGTTGCCGAGCGTGATGACGTTCGTCCCGCGACCGCCGTAGACGATGTTGCTGCCGTTCCCGGCCGTGATCCTCGTCGTGCGCGCCCGAGCCCGGGCGCCGCCGGTGCCGTGGCTGCTGTCGGCCCACAGGACGTTGTTGCCGCCCTTGCCGTCGATCCGGCCGCCGCCGTGGCCGCCGAACAGCTTGTCCGGGCCCTCGCCTCCGATGAGGTTGAACGTGGCCCACACGCCCGCCTGCCGGCTGAGGACCGTCTTCTCACCCGGGAAGACCTGGATGTTCGGGCAGCCCTTCACCTTGCCGGCCCTTACGAGCGACTGGATGAGCTCGCCCTTCGGGTCGGCGCGGTTCGAGATGAAGAGGGTGCTGGCGGGGTTGCCACCGCAGTCGATCGAGGCGAAGCCCAGGCGACTCACGTACACCTGGTTGACGCCCGAGCCGAGCTTGGCCTCGTCCGGGCCGGTGAGGAGGTAGACGACGTTGTCGCCGTTGCCGATCGTGACCTTCAGGCCGCCGGAGCCACCGCTGACGACGTTGTTGCCGTCGCCGAGCGTGACCTCGTCGGGGGCGCCGCCCGGGTCGACGTAGTTGTTGCCGTTGCCGGCCGAGATCGTGTCGTGGCCGGTGCCGCCGTAGATGGTGTTGTTGCCGTTGCCGGCGGTGATGCGGTCGTCGCCGCTGCCGCCCTCGAGGTAGTTGTCGCCACCGCCGCCGCTGATGCGGTTGCCGGAGCGGACGCCGAAGATCTTGTCGGGGCCGTCGCCGCCGCTGAGGGTGTCCGAACCGCCACCGCCGACGATGAGGTCGCCACTGGGACTGTTGCCCGTGAGGGTGTCGGCGCCGGCCCCGCCGACGAGCGTGTTGGCCGTGGCGGCCGGAGCGAGGACGCCGACGAGCGCGCAGGTGAGCGCGACGCGCGACAGGACCGGCTGCAGGGGGCGGCCGGCAGCTCCCGCGCGGGCACGGCGCGAGAGCGAGATGTGGGAAAGCATGGCGGGGATGGTGGCAAGCCACAAACCGTTCCGCCAACCCACCTGTTTCTGGAGGTGGAGCGGGGCGAGGCCCCGCGCCGTCTCTGCGGTCCTAGACCTCGCCCTCGACGCGCGCCCGCAGCTTGCGGTACGCAGCGAGATCCTTCTGCTTGATCCCGTCCTCGTCGACGATGATCCACATGCGCGTCTTGAAGTGGTCGGCACGACCGAATCCCGGGCGCGTCGAGATCAGCTGCTGGTAGTTGCGCGTGACCTCCGTCGCCCTGCGGTAGCTCGGGAAGAACATGATCCGGAGGTTGTCGGACACGAGCTTGCCCATGTTGCGGGCCTCGCCGGGCTCCTTGACCTTCAGCGTCACCCCTGCGGACTTCGCCGCCTTGATCACGGCCTTCATCTGGGCGTCGATCTGGGCCTGCGTGTACTGCTTGTCCGGCTGGGCAGCGATCGACGCGGCGTTCTCGAAGTTGTCGGTGATCTTCTTCTGATCCGCCGGTGAGAACTCCTTCGCCTTGATGCCTCCTGGCACCTCGTCGTTCGTGACGCGCCCCTTGAGCGGCTTCACGTCGTCGGCGATCTCCTCTTCCTTCTCCGGCGTCGATCCCTTCGGCGTCGTCGCCTCGGGAGTGGAGCCTGCGGGGGCCTGGGAGACGTCGCCGCCCGGGGCGTTCAGGGCCGACTGGCCGGACGACGTGTCGGCGGTCGACGGGGTGTCGTCGCCGCACGCGGAGAGCGCAGTGGCGAGGACCAGGAGACTTGCGACCGAGGCTCGACGGAGCACTGTGTCAAGGGGCACACGGAACATGGCGGGAAGTATGGAGGCTCGTCCGCTCCGATGCGCCGCGCCCCGGCTTTCCCCGCGCGGGCCGGGCGATCTCGGGGATCCCGCCGCGCCCGCGTCGCCGTTGCTACGGGGCCGTAGTACGGTTGGATCCATGGACGCCGCCACCCCGAGACCGCAGCGAGCAGCGTCCGGCAGTGGGCGCCGGCGGGCCCCTCGTCGCCCCCCTCAGGAGCGCCGCGAGGAGGTGCTCGACGCGGCGATGAGGCTCATCGTGCGCGACGGCCATCGCGCGGCCACCATGACTGCGGTCGCGCGCGAGCTCCATCTCACCAAGCCGGTCATCTACGCCGTCTTCCCGAACTACAAGGAGCTCGGCGAGGCCCTCATCGAGCGCGAGCAGCTGCGCTGCCTCGCCCAGATCCGCGATGCACTCACCGCCGCCGTCCAGCCCGACCTCGCGCCGGCCGACGTGATGCCGGCCGCGCTCGGGGCCTTTCTGCGCAGCGTCGCCGAGCGCCCCGATCCGTGGCGCCTGGTGCTCATGCCGGGCGGCTCGCTCCCCAGCGAGCTGGCCCGCCGCGTGCGCGACGGTCGACGCTGGGCCGTGGAGGGCTTCACCCGTCTCTGCGAGCAGACCCTCCCCGCCACCCGGCCCGATGGCTCGCCCGTCGACATCGAGGCGCTCGTGGAGGGCATCATCGGTTCCGTCGAGCGGTACGCGCAACTCCTCCTCGCCGACCCCGAGAAGTGGACCCCGGAACGCCTCGAGCGCTTTGCGGCCACCGACCTCGTGTGGCCACGGGGCGACGGCAAGATCGCCCTGGGCTCCGGCGGCGAATAGCCGCACGCAGCTGGTGGTCGGCCGGCCGGCCGATCGACCGCACCACGCCGACACCCGCACGGCCGACCCCATCGGCTCCGGCCGACCCCATCAGCAGACCATGTCGGCTCCAGTCGACAAAGCGGACGAAACGCACACTCCACCACCGTCGTCGGGTGAAACGAGCGGTGACGGGGCGAACGCCGGGTACCAACTCCGGCAGCCCGCGCAGGCGGGCGCGGTCCGGGCTCCATGAGCGCCGCTCAGTGGCGAAACTACTCGGGCGTAGCTATCCTGCGGCGCCATGCCTGCTTCGCCACGCCCCGCTGCCATTCTCGGCGGGAACCGCATCCCCTTCGCCCGCTCGAACAGCAAGTACTTCGAGGCCTCCAACTCCGACATGCTCAGCGCGGCCCTCGAGGGCCTCATCGAGCGGTACGACCTCCAGGGCGAGCGCCTCGGTGAGGTCGTCGCCGGCGCCGTGCTGAAGCACTCGCGCGACTTCAACCTCGTCCGCGAGGTCGTCCTCGGCTCCGAACTCTCGCCCGACACGCCCGCCTACGACATCCAGCAGGCCTGCGGCACCGGCCGCGAGGCCGCGAGCCTCGTCGCCAACAAGAGCGCCCTCGGTCAGATCGAGTCCGGCATCGCCGGCGGCGTCGACACCACGTCCGATGCACCGATCGCCGTCAACGACAAGATGCGCCGCGTCCTGCTCGAGTTCAACCAGCAGAAGGACATCAAGGGTCGCCTGAAGACCCTCGGCAAGCTTCGCCCGAACGAGCTCTTCCCGGATGCGCCGGCCAACAAGGAGCCGCGCACGGGCAAGTCGATGGGCGGCCACACCGCCGAGACCGCCGAGCGCTGGGGCATCACCCGCGAGGCGCAGGACGAGCTCACCGTCGCCTCCCATCAGAAGATGGCCGCCGCCTACGACCGCGGCTTCTACGACGACCTCATGACGCCGTTCGCCGGCCTCGAGCGCGACCAGAACCTGCGTCCGGACTCCTCCCTCGAGAAGCTCGCCAAGCTCAAGCCGGTCTTCGGCGGCGAGGGCGGCACGATGACCGCGGCCAACTCGACCCCGCTGAGCGACGGCGCCTCCGTCGTCCTGCTCGGCAGCGACGAGTGGGCCAAGGAGCACGGCCTCGAGGTGCTCGCGTACTTCATCGACGGCGAGACCGCCGCCGTGAACTACGTCAAGGGCGAGGAGGGCCTCCTGCTGGCTCCGCTCTACGCCGTCCCGCGCCTGCTGGCCCGCAACGGCCTCACGTTCGACGACATCGACCTCTTCGAGATCCACGAGGCGTTCGCGGCGCAGACGCTCGCGACCCTCAAGGCCTGGGAGGACCCGGAGTTCTGCAAGGACCGCCTCGGGCTCGACAAGCCCCTCGGTGCGGTGCCGCGCGAGAAGCTCAACGTGAACGGTGGCTCCCTCGCCGCCGGCCACCCGTTCGCCGCGACCGGCGGCCGCATCGTGCCGGCGCTCGCGAAGGAACTCAAGGCCCGCGGCGGTGGCCGCGGCATCATCTCCGTCTGCGCGGCAGGCGGCCTGGGCGTCGTCGCCCTCGTCGACACGAACCCGAAGGGCTCCAAGTGACCGATCGTTACGCCACCTTCACCCGGAACGTCGTCGGTCGTCGCATCGCGACGAGCGCCGGCCTCCCCCAGCCGCTGATCCTCAACCGGTGGAAGGAGAACGCCCCGGCCATCGCCGGTCCGATCCTCATCACCGCCGGCGCCACCGCCGAGGACGCGCCCGCCATCGACCCGAAGAGGCTCGTCGCCGCCGGCGCGATCGCCAAGGTCGTCGACGGTGCCTCCGCCGACATCCAGATCGCCCACGGCGATCTCGCGAGCGAGACGGTCCGCAAGGCCACCGGCAAGCAGGCGCTCGGCGTCTGGGGTGCCACGAAGAAGCCGGTCGGCGGCATCGTCGTCGACGCGACCGCGATCACGTCGAGCGAGCAGCTCGCCTCGATCTACCGGGCGCTCCACGGCACCGCGAAGACCGTCCGCAGCAGCGGCCGCATCCTCGTCGTCGGCCTCGACCCGGATCTCGTGAAGGATCCGTCGACCCGCCTCGCGCAGCGCGCCCTGGAGGGCTTCGTCCGCTCCCTCGGCAAGGAGATCGGCAAGGGTCGCACCGTCAACCTCGTGCTCCTCGCCCCCGGTGGCGAGAAGGCCCTCGAGTCGACGGCGCGCTTCTTCCTCTCGGCCCGCTCCGCCTACGTGAGCGGTCAGGTCGTCCGCATCGGCAAGCCGAAGGCCGCCGTTCCGGCCCCGGCCGACTGGGACAAGCCCCTCGCCGGCAAGGTCGCCCTCGTCACGGGCGCGGCCCGCGGCATCGGCGCCGCCATCGCGCAGACGCTGCACCGCGACGGCGCCCTGATCATCGGTCTCGACATCCCGCCGCTCGCGGAGGATCTCGGCAAGACGCTCAAGAACCTCGACGGCAAGTCCATCACACTCGACGTGACGGCCGAGGACGCCGCCGAGCAGCTCTCGAAGCAGATCAAGGAGCTCACCGGCAAGGTCGACATCGTCGTCCACAACGCCGGCATCACCCAGGACCGCACCCTCGCGCGCATGAAGCCCGAGCGCTGGGACAAGGTCATCGCGGTCAACCTGATCGCCCCGCAGAAGCTCACCGACCGCCTCCTGGCCGATGGGCTCCTCAATGACGGCGCCCGCGTGATCAACCTCGCGTCGATCGCCGGCGTCGCCGGCAACAACGGTCAGACCAACTACGGCGCCTCGAAGGCCGGCATGATCGGCTTCACCGAGGCTTACGCCGACGCCCTCGCGGCGATCGGCGGCACGGTCAACGCCGTCGCGCCGGGCTTCATCGAGAC
>JAURVW010000561.1 GCA_030655275.1 Solirubrobacteraceae bacterium | reverse complement strand
CACGTCGTGCGCGGCCCACAGCGTGCGGAACCGATCGCTGCGCGTCGAGAGCTCCCCCACCAGATCGCTGAACCGGCGGTCGAACGGATTGCGGCCCGCCTCGCCGCGCATCGCCGCGACGAGTTCGCGGGTGACCCGATCCCAGTCGGAGTAGAACTCGTGTGCCGCAGGATTCAGAAACGCGAAACGGGCGCTGTTCGGAGAGGGATCGGTGAAGTGCGGCGAGTACAGCGCCTTGCCGAGGGCGTTCGCGCCGAGATAGTCGAAGGAGCTGTTCCGCACCAGCGCCGGAGCCCCGGTCATCGCGTCGAGCAGGCGTTGGATGCTGGGGCGGATCGCCTCCGCCTTCTTCCGGGGCTTCCGCGCGACGGGCGAGGCGTTCGCCGTGCGGGCCAGGTCGAACAGGTGCGCGGTCTCGGCGTCGTCGAGCTGAAGGGCCCGGGCGAGAGAGTCGAGAACGCTGTCGGAGACGCCGGAGAGGTCGCCGCGCTCGAGGCGGGTGTAGTAGTCGACGCTGACGCCGGCGAGCAGCGACACCTCTTCTCGGCGGAGCCCCGGCACACGGCGGTTGCCGCCGAACGCGGGGAGTCCTGCCTGGTCGGGAGTGAGCCGTGCGCGCCTCGTGGAGAGGAACTCGCGCGCTTCGCTGCGGGTATCCATGTTTCGACGGTACGCCCCCGTAGCGACGGAAGGGAGGTACCGCCAGCCCCTCCCACCTCCGCGCGTTCATCTTCAGACTGAAGATGAACCACTCATCAGAAGGAGAACAACCACATGCGTGGAGTCATCATGCACGGCCCCGGCGACGTTCGAGTCGAAGAGCGCGACAAGCCGACCATCACCCGCCCGACAGATGCCGTCATCAAGCTCGCCGCGACCTGCATCTGCGGGTCGGACCTGTGGCCGTACCGCGGCGCGGACAGCGTCGACGCGACGCCCATGGGCCACGAGTACGTCGGCGTCGTCGAGGAGATCGGCGCGGGCGTGAAGAACGTGAAGGTCGGAGACTTCGTCATCGGGTCGTTCATGGCGTCGGACAACACCTGTGAGATCTGCCAGGCCGGCTACCAGTCGCGCTGCGTGCACGTCGTCTCGATGGGGGGCATCGGCACCCAGGCCGAGTACGCGCTCATCCCCCACGCCGACGGCACGCTCGTCGCGACACCCGGTCAGCCCGACGCCGACCTCATCCCGTCGCTGCTCGCCGCCTCCGATGTTCTCGGCACAGGCTGGTTCGCCGCCGTCGCTGCCGAGGTCGGCCCCGGCAAGACCGTCGCCGTC
>JAURVW010000549.1 GCA_030655275.1 Solirubrobacteraceae bacterium | reverse complement strand
CACGTGACGGGCTTCGAGTGGGCCGCCGTCAGCGTCGTGCTGGCCGGCGTGTTGTTGCTGCTGTGGCGCCGCAGCGCCTGATGCTTCAGACCACGTCGGCGGTCGCGAGCATCGGCACCCAGCGCTCGAAGCGGTCGGGCCGGCCGAACAGGTAGCCCTGCATCAGGCGGCAGCCGGCGCCGAGCAGCGCCTCGCGCTGCAGTTCGGTCTCGACGCCTTCGGCGAGCACCTCGCAACCGACCGAGCGTGCCATCGAGACGATGCCGTGCAGCAGCGGCCCGGCGCTCGCGCCCTGGATCTCGGCGATGAAGCTGCGGTCGATCTTGATGCAGTCGACCGGCAACTGGCGCAGGTAGGCGAGCGATGAATGGCCGGTGCCGAAGTCGTCGAGCCAGACCGAGACCCCGAGCGCCTTGACCTGCGTCAGCATGCGGATCGCGAGCTCCGGGTCGTGCATCACCGCGTTCTCGGTGATCTCGATGCGCAGCAGGCGCGGATCGATGTCGGTCTCGGCCAGCATGCGCCTGGCATGCCGGATGAAATCGGGCGAACGCAACTGCACCGGCGAGACGTTGATCGAGACCCAGCGCGCGCGCCGCAGTTCGGGCGGCAGTGCGACCAGCTCGCGGCTCGCGGCGATCGAGACGCGGTGGCAGAGCGCGCCGATCAGCCCGGTCTCTTCGGCGAGCGCGATGAATTCGGTCGGCGCGATCGGGCCCTGCTCGGGATGGTTCCAGCGCGCCAGCGCTTCCATGCCGTGGATCTGGCGCGTCGCGCCGTCGACGATCGGCTGGTAGGCCACGCCGATCTGGTTGCGCGCGATCGCCGAGCGCAGCGCCGCGACCATTGAACGATCGGCCTGGCGCCGCGCGCGCACTTCGGCACCGAAGAAGCGCACGTTGTTGCGGCCCATTTCCTTGGCGACGTACATCGCCGCGTCGGCGCTCTTGAGCAGTTGTTCGGCGTCTTCGCTGTCGCCCGGGTAGAGCGCGACCCCGACGCTCGCCGAGACGCCGACCGTTTCGCCGCGGTGCGTGACCGAAGTCGAGCAGGCACGCAGCACCTTGTCGGTCACGGCCGAGACCTCGGCCTGCGTGCCG
>JAURVW010000541.1 GCA_030655275.1 Solirubrobacteraceae bacterium | reverse complement strand
TGCGATGACGATTGCACTAACGACCGCGCCGAGGAGCTGATTCGATCCTTCGCACCCCGCATTAGCGTTCAGCCCGAGAGAAGCCTTCGTGCGACATCGCCAACGGGGCCATCGACGCGGGCGGCCCGACCCAAGAGCGCGGTTGTCTGCACGGTCTGGTCGGTCAGTCGTGTCCGCCACGCAGGCTCAGAGGTCTCGGCGTCGATGCCAGCGATCACGTCGTCGAGGACGGCAGGGTCGAGCTCGTCGGCGATCGCGATGAACTCGTCGAGTCTGGACATGTCGTTGTCCTGAGGCTTCGCGATCGTGTCAGTAATCCGCGTCGTGGACGACCTCAGCACTCGGGCGGCGGCCGCGGGATCGACGCGCCGGATGGCGTCGAGAGCGTCGATGACGCCGCCCCAGCCGCGCGCCCGTGGGTCGGGAACGAGGGCATCGCGGCCGTCAGCGACGAGTTGGGCGGCGAGGTCCGGGAAGACGTCGATCAGGTTCGAGGGCATCCTGGTGAGTGAGCCGAGGCGCTTCACGACGTAGGCGCGGGCGTGCTGTCCGCCGCGCTCTCCCCGGGACATGGCGGCGAGGAACGCGCTGACGGCCGAGACGTCTCGTGGGTGCGTCGCTGTGCCTGCCAGCGGATCCGAGAGCTGTGGACCGCCTGTCGCAGTGGTCTTCTCGTCGGTCTCGGTGCTCTCGTTCGTATTTGTCGCGTTGACGCTGACGTCGTCCAGCCAATCGTGGCGGATCGCGACCGCGAGGTCGTCGAGGAGGTCGGTGGAGAACACGCCGACGAGGAACAGGACGAGGTCAAGGGATTGCACGTCCGGCGCGTGGAACGCCTTGACCGAGGCTCCGGCCTTCGTCCAGTCGACGGACCGCATGAACTCGGACGCCGCCTCGGCGAGCTCGTACATCTCCGCCGATGGGACCCACATCTCGTTGTCTGGCTCGCCGGGGGCCTCCTCGCCGCTCCCTACGACGACCACCCCGGACGTCCCGTCGACCTTCTCGTCGACCTTGTCGTGGGTGCTCATGCTGACGTCGGTCGACCCGTCGTCTAAGGAGTCCGAGCGGCGGAGCCCACCGGGTGACCCCGCGATCATCGCGATCATGTGCATGTTCCCGAACGCCCATCGCGAAGCGCCGTGGGAAGCGTCGAGGAGGTCGCTCTCGAACCACGACCGCATGTGATCGGCGACCGCCTGCAGCGCGGTGACGGCTGCCGGTGGGCACGCGCCTGCGAGAGCGTCGATCAGCTCGTACACGTCGTCGTTGTGCGAGTACTCGTCGACGGTCGCCATCCAGCCAGCGAGGGCGGCGTGGTTCACGCCGTCGGCGAAGTCGGCTCTCCATCCGTCGAGGTGCGGTGAGTCGTGACGTGGCTGGATCTCTCTGATCACCTCGGCCCAGGCAGAGGCGCTGTACCGGGTGCCTCGGACCGACAGCATCTGCGCGAGCTGCCGCGCGGGCAGCGACTCGCAGACCTCGGCGTAGAGGTCGTCGTGCGACCCTCGCAGGCCGCTCAGCAGCCAACGGAACCCGAAGGACTCGTCGGCGGACATGTCGGGCAGCCACTCGATGACACGAGCCGCGGCCCGCTCCCAGTCAGAACGCGTCAGGGCGTCGATGAACCCAAGCCGCCAGAGCAGGTTCAGCGCGACCTGACGCTCGATGCCGGCGACAGCATCGAGCGACTGAGTCATCAGCACCTGGACGTTTTCGGAGTCCAGCCATTGGGCTCTCAGGTCGTACTTGAGTCGATCAACCCGTTCGAGGGCGGAGAGCAACCAGAACTTGCCCCGCAGTGGCAACGACGGGTCGTTGATTTGCCGACGGATCAGGCGCAGGACGACTGGCCCGATGCCTTCCTCACTCGCTGCGAGATCTTTCGCGACTCGGTCGGCGATGCGGATGTGC
>JAURVW010000515.1 GCA_030655275.1 Solirubrobacteraceae bacterium | reverse complement strand
GCACATCGCGTCGACCTTGAAGCTCTCGGCCAGCGTCGCGGCGTCAACGGGCCACTTCGTCTCCACGATTGCCATGACGGCGTCTGCGCGATGACACCGTCGACGACCTTGGTGCGGTCACGTCCTGCGACGGTCAGTTGCTCGACGCGCGGTCAAATCAGACCGCCTTCAACGACCAGAGTCGGACGTCCGCGGTAGCGCTTCGCATCAATGACGAAGACACCGTTCGGGGTCACCGCGAGGTGGTCGAAGTTGGCGCTGCTGCGGGGGATCTTGCGGTCGTGAAGAACCCGCAGCGTGTCACTGGTGAGCTCGTTGAGCCGCGCACCCTACGGCTCCTTGCCGACCGCCCCGGTGTCCCCGGCTCTTGGCGATTGCGGGTCGTCCCATACGGCCAGGATCAACCCACCAAGACGCTTGTGCTTGGTCCGAACCTGCTCCTCTCGACGGGTCGCGCGCCGCTCAAACTCACGTCGGGCCGACGCGCCAGGATCGACCTTGACCAGAGGCTCGGCAATGGACGGAACCGGGTCAACGTCCGGCTGGGTGCGGCCTCAACACAGCCCAAACGCACCGGACCGACTTCATGGACTTCTTGTAGACCGCGTCAGCTCCCTCCGGGAGGTCGCACGCTCAACCGGTATGTGCCGGCGTACGGCAGGCGCGTTCGTTTTGCGTCGGGAACAGCCGCCTCAGTCACAAGAGAACGCTAAGCGTCTCTACCCCTCAAATCTCAGGAATCGGCCAACAACCCCACGGCCAGTGACGACGAGTGACGAACCCGAGAACCCAAGACCCATAAGGCCTCCGGCCCTCTAGGAACTCTGCGGCACGCATGCTACGAAGTTCCGTAGATCGATCAGCACGGCCCGTTCCCCCCGGAGCGGGCCGAGCGTCATTTCAAGGCTAAGTGACGAGTAGTGACGGGCGGTGAGCAAGGGGATGCAGGGCGGCGTGAAGTTCTACCGCGGCGCCGCTGCTGCTGCGCGCGCCTACGTCGAGGCCGACCGCTCACGCGTCGATGACTACTACCTCGCCGAAGGCACCGGACTCGCCACTCACTACGTCGCAGGACCGAGGGCCGGTGATGGCGTCACGATGGCCGGAGTGCTCGACGGCGACAGCTACGAGCAGTGGGTCGCCGGCTACGACGTCGCCACCGGCGCGGCGAAGGGTCGGCTACGCACCGACGAGCACGGACTTCGGTTCGTCGAGGTCGTCGTCAACGGACCCAAGACGTGGTCGCTCGCCGCAGCGATCCACCCCGCCATCGCCGAGGCCTACGACGCCGCCCAAGAGCGCGCCGCCGTCGAGATCATCGGGTGGCTCGCCGACCACACCACGACGCGCGTCGGACCGCGCGGACGCCAGGTGCAGGTTTGGGTCGAGCAGATCGAAGCTGCGGTCGTGCGCCACCACACCTCTCGCGCCGGCGATCCGCACCGACACCTGCACCTGCAGATCAACTCGCGCGTGTACGCGCACGGCGCGTGGCGCGGGCTGCACTCCGTCGCCGTCGTCGACAGCATCGGAGCGATCAACGG
>JAURVW010000469.1 GCA_030655275.1 Solirubrobacteraceae bacterium | reverse complement strand
GTTAACACCAATTTAAATCTATTTGGAATTTTCATTGTACAATCTTCAACTGTTACGCGAGCCATGCTAAATCTACCTTTTTGTTACATCGTAAGTCACTATACCAGATTTTGTAAAAAACTCAACCACTACCAGCTGAAGCTGGTAGGTTGTAATTACAGACTGGAAGTCTCTGACTACTCTAAAGAGATATTAGAAAGATTATTGGATTGGAAAGAATCCGTATGATTGTTAATATAAGCATTAATGATGTCGTCTGTTACATTTCCGCTTGTTGAGCTAAAGAATCCTCGCCCCCAAAAGTGTCTTCCCCAATATTCTTTCTTGATGTTAGGAAACTCTTGCTGAATCTTTCTAGACGATCGTCCCTTGGCTATTTTTACAAACTCACTCACCGATATATGCGGGGGGATTTCTACAAAGATATGGACATGATCTGCTGATAACACCCCATTACATATCTTTATGCCCAACTCATCTGATACTTGTGCGATCACTTCTCGTATACGCAGCCTTAATTCACCGCTTAATACTCGCTTGCGATACTTTGTAATCCAGACTAAATGATATCTGTGGTAAAAAACGGTGTGGCTGGTTTTGCTATAATCTGTCATTTGATACCCGTCGCGTTTCTCAATCGCTAGCGCTTGAAGATTAAGCTAGGGTATCATATTACTCCCTTTTTTTCAACCCCTCGCCTCTTTTTCCCTTATTTCAAGGACTAAAGTCTTTTTCGCCTGGAAGGCGAAGGTTTTAACCATAAAGGTGACTATAAAACGCTCGCTGCAAAAGATCATGGCGATAACGCGTGGGGAGCTCAGCTTTTTTCAAAGCGTTCTCCATCCATTTAATTGCGTCCTCATATTTTGCAAGATAGAAGTGGGCTAAGCTTTGATCATAATATTCTTGCCAATCATTAGTTATAGGAACTTTTTTGTTAGTAATTTGATTAGCCAAATTTTCTAATCTAGACTGCAATTCTTGCACTTTTAGATCTGCATAATCTCCAGGTTTATTTGAGAATGTCCGAAATATTTGTCCCAAATA
>JAURVW010000467.1 GCA_030655275.1 Solirubrobacteraceae bacterium | reverse complement strand
GTTAACAGTGAATTATTGATTGAAGCAGTCAAAGATACCAAACGGATAGTCACTCTGGAAGAGCACAGTATCATTGGCGGATTGGGTAGCATTGTATGCGAAACATTGGCACAAAATGGCATTTCAATCCCGGTAAAAATGATTGGTATTCCCGACACGTTCAGGCGCGAGGCGTATGACAGGGAGAAGATGCGTTCACTTGACGGGATAGACGCCGCATCGGTTATAACGACTATTAAACAGTGGGTACAATGAACTACAAACATCTCGGAAACACAAAAATAAAGGTGCCTGTTATCGGGCAGGGGACTATGGGTATAGGAGGGTATTTCACAAAAGATGCAACCAGAGATGATTTTTATGTCAGGATGCTCAGGAAAGGCATTGAGTCGGGGATGACGTTCATAGATACGGCAGAGGCTTATGGTCAGGGACATTCGGAGGAACTTGTAGGAAAGGCGATTAAAAATTGCAGAAAAAAGGTTTTTGTTGCCACAAAGGTATCACCGGAGAATTTATCATATGATTCCCTTATAAAAGCTGCGGAAGACAGCCTCAGGCGTCTCCAGACCGATTATATCGACCTGTACCAGATACACTGGTCCAATCCTGCCATACCCATAGAAGAAACATTAGGGGCTATGGAACGGTTAATAGATGACGGGAAAATCAGGCATGCAGGAGTATGCAATTTCTCGCTGGATGAACTGAAATCAGCGAATGCGATTTTTAAGGATAAAATCGTCTCGAACCAGGTGGAATATAATCTATTTGATCGCACGATTGAAGAGGATATTTTACCGTACTGCGAAAAAGAAAACATCACAGTAATAGCGTACAGTCCTTTAGATAAAGGAAATTTCATGAATTATGGGAGGCTATGGATGCTGGAAAAAATCGCTAAAGAATACGATAAAACGGCATCTCAAATAATCTTGAACTGGTTAACGTCCAAGTCCCCAGTGATCGCAATACCTAAAGCAACCTGCGATATCCACGTTGAAGAAAACGCATCTTCTATGGATTTCAATCTTACGCATGAAGATATGGAATTCATAAACCGGACTTTCTGGCATCCCCGCAACAACATACAGATGAATCTGATAAAAGCAGATAAAACCGATCTGGATAACCTTGTCCCGAAAGCAGAAGATATGGCAAAAAACATCCTGTCGGGAGCAACTTTAAAGCCTGTCAGGGTAAAAAAGATCCAAGATCCTGACTATGACTACGAACTGGTAGAAGGCAAGGTCAGATACTGGGCGCGGTTTATTGCTATGGGCGCAAATGCAACAATCGAGGCATTGATACGTTAAATCAAGAGGAGGAATATTAATGGTAACTAAATTAGATAATCCTGAATTTTATCGCAGTCAGGAAGAAGAGAAGATAAGGAACGAATTTTTTGAGCATTTTAAAGACTGTCCGATCCCGGACAGGGAAATTCTGCAAAACCTGGGTTTGTTCCTGACATCCAAAAACCTATCCAGGATCCTTTTCATGAACCACATCTATCAACAGATAGTAGATGTTCATGGGGTTGTAATGGAATTTGGAACGAGATGGGGACAGAACATATCCGTGTTTTCAGCACTCAGGGGCATATACGAACCTTTCAACAGGAACAGGAAAATAATAGGTTTTGATACCTTCACGGGTTTACACAATATTAGTGAAAAAGATAACTCAGAAAGCCCCGCGATTAAGCAGGGGAACTTTTCTTGTACAGACAACTACGAAAAATACCTTGAAAAGGTATTGGAATTCCAGGAAAAAGATAATCCGTTATCACATATCAAGAAATTCGAGTTAAGAAAGGGGGATGCAACAGTTGA
>JAURVW010000446.1 GCA_030655275.1 Solirubrobacteraceae bacterium | reverse complement strand
GACGTGGCCGGCGGTCGACGGGTCCTTTTCGACGAGCCGGTCGACGAGGGCGGACACGCGCGCGCCGAGGAACTCGGCCGACCGCTCGACGAGCGCCGTGGTGCGCAGACCGCCGGTCAGCGAACCGGACGAAGCGTGACGGGACAGGTCCACGGCGGTTTGTACGGCCATGAGCGTGAAGGCGATGAACTGCAGGGCGTGGCCGGCGGCCCAGCGAGCGTCGCCGGGGAGGGAGGTCGCGAGCGCGAGGTGGGCCGGCACGAGCCACAGCAGGCCGACGCAGAGCACGCCGTCGAGCGGGCGCCGGGTGAGGAGCGCGGTGCGGCAGGCGCTGTACGCGGTGACGATCAGGAGCGGTGCCGCGGCCCCGAAGAGCACGACCGAGCTCATGCTGCCGGCGCCGATCGGCAGGGCGACGATGCCCGGGTCGGCCAGCCAGACGGCGCAGACGATGGCGGTGATCGCGAGCGTGATGACGGCGGTCCGCAGCACGACGAGCTCACGGCCGGGACGGACCACGCCGCGTATGCGGGCAGCCACGAGGATCGCCGCGCCGACGGGGATCACCAGGAGTTCCGGGAGGCGGATGACGCCCGCGTACGGGACGACGTCACGGGTGAGCGCGATGCCCTCGGTGGTGAGGAAGATCGTCGCCGAGCCCATGGCGAAGGCGCCGAGCATGGTGCGCGCGTCGCGCTTGCGCCACGCCTGCAGCGCGATCACGGCGCCGAACCCTGCGAGCAACGCCGCGACGAAGAGCGTGAGGCCCGCGTGCACACCGTCGGACGTGGAGTCCGTTCCGGAGGCGAGCGAGACGAGGAGCCAGCCAGGCGCCGCCGCAACCGCGATGACCAGAGGGATCATCAGTTGCGCCGGGGACAAGGGATGGCGCTCGCTGCGATGAGGGGGGCGCAGCATGCCGTGAGTCTCCCATGTCGGACCTTCGGCGTGTGAAAAGTCACACAGTGGAGGGACACGGGCCTCGTTTGTGGCGCGTCACCACTCAGTTTTCCGGCTGCGACCCGCCAAACGGGGACACGTTTGCTCGGAGCGAGCGGGTCGTACGCGAACGTGCGCGCCGCCTGAGCGGTCCCGGCCTCGCTGGCCGGGCCCCGCTCAGTGCGCGCAGAGGGTGCTGTTAGCGGTTGACGCGACGGCCACCGGCGCCGCCACCGCTGCCGTGGCTGCGACCGCCACCGT
>JAURVW010000444.1 GCA_030655275.1 Solirubrobacteraceae bacterium | reverse complement strand
ATCACACCGTCGGCGAGCGGCAGGCCGCTCTCGACCAGCAGCTTCATGGTGAGCGCGGCCGTGTGCCAGCCGCTCGCGGCCAGGCCGCGGAAGAAGGTGCCCTCGGCCGCATCCGGGTCGGGGTGGAAGGGCTGCGGATCGAACTGCGCCGCGAAGGCGACGATCTGGGCTGCGTCGAGCGCATGTTCGCCGCTCGTGAAGCGGTCGCCGACCGACAGGTCGTCGAGGTAGAGCGCGGCGCGCGGGGCGGCCGGCGAATGGGTCTGGGCCATGGATGTCTCCGTTTTGATTCTGGGAAATCGACGCCTATCTTGGCATCAGACGCGCTCGAGCACGGTCGCGATGCCCTGCCCGCCACCGATGCACTGGGTCGACAGCGCGTAGCGGCCGTTCTCGCGCACCAGCAGCGCCGCCGCCTTGCCCGTGATGCGTGCGCCGGTGGCGCCCAACGGGTGGCCGATGGCGAGGCCGCCGCCGTCGAGATTGACGGTGGCCGGGTCCAGCTCAAGGTCGCGGATGCAGGCCAGCGCCTGCGACGAGAAGGCCTCGTTGATCTCCACCACGTCGAGGTCGGCAACCGTGAGGCCGGCGCGTGCCAGCGCCTTGCGCGTGGCGGGGATCGGGCCGATGCCCATGATGGCGGGGTCGACGCCCACCGACGCGAAGGACCGGACGCGCGCCATCGGCGCGAGCCCATGCTTCTCGGCGAAGGCGTCGCTGGTGACCAGCACCACGGCCGCGCCGTCGGTCAGCGGCGACGACGTGCCGGCCGTCACCGAGCCGTCGGGCCGGAAGGCCGGCTTCAGGCCCGCCAGCGCTTCCAGCGAGGTCGCCGGCCGGATGCAACCGTCGGCATCGATCATGTCGCCGTTGGCCAGCCGCACCGGAACGATCTCGTCGGCCAGCCGGCCTTCGGTGCGCGCCGCGGTCGCCTTGCGGTGCGACTCGACGGCCAGCGCCTCCTGATCGGCACGGCTCACGTGCCAGCGCGCGGCCACGTTCTCCGCCGTCTCGCCCATCGACAGGTAGGTTTGTGTGTTCGCCAGCAACTCGGGGTTGGGCGAGAAGTTGAAACCGCCCTGCGGCACCATCGACATCGACTCCACGCCGACGCACAGGAAGGCCTCGCCCATGCCGGCCTCGATCTGCGCGGCGGCGATGTGCACCGCCTGCATCGAGGAGCCGCAGAAGCGGTTGACCGTCATGCCACCGACTTCCTGCGGCAGGCCGGCGAGCAGACCGACGATGCGCGCCAGGTTGTTGCCCTGCGAGGCTTCGGGGTAGGCGCAGCCGAGGATGACGTCCTCGATCA
>JAURVW010000432.1 GCA_030655275.1 Solirubrobacteraceae bacterium | reverse complement strand
CACGTGTCGTCCGCCACCTTTGGAGGACTCTCGCCCGCCGCACCGGCGACCGGGTGGTCGTCGCGGCCCAGGACGTCGGCCTGGTCGAGCCAGAGTGGATGGCGTTCGAGCGCCGGCGGCACGGTGAGCGGGATCGTCGTCCAGTCGTGCACGAGTCCCACGTCCGCGGTGCCGCGCTCCACGGCTGCGAGCGCCTCGCGGGGATCGAGCTCGATGAGCGTGAGCTCGAGCTTCGGCGCCGAGGTGCGGAGCCGCGCGAGCGTGGGCGCCAGCAGGCCACGGGCCGACGTCGAGAAGGCCGCGACCCGCAGGGAACCCTCGAGCGCCTCGTCGTCGCCGATGGCCAGATGCTCGAGCGCCTCGAGCTCATCGAGGACGCGCACGCCACGGGTCGCGAGCTGACGGGCCCGTTCGGACAGCACCACCCGGCGCCCCACCTTTTCGAGCATCACCGACCCGGTCTGCCGCTCGATCCGCTTGATCTGCTGGGAGATGGCGGAGGGCGTGAACCCGAGCGCCTCGGCTGCGCCGACCACGGATCCGTGGTCGCGAACGGCGATGAGGGCTCGGAGCGCGGACGGATCGAGCATGTAGCGAACCTACATCGAATCGTGCAGAAGCTATCGCTGGTGCTTCATGGATAGGGCTGCGACGGTGAAGGTGTGACCTCTCGCGATCGCCTCCTCGCCCTGCTGGTCCCCGTGATCTGGGGCCTGAACTTCGTGATCCTCGACGAGGGTCTCGAGGACGTGCCGCCGCTGCTCTTCCTCGCGATGCGGTTCACGTTCGTCGCCCTGCCCCTGGTGTTCTTCGTCCCCCGCCCGCAGGCGCGCTGGACCACCGTCTTCGCGATCGGCGGCGCCATGAGCTTCGGGCAGTTCAGCCTGCTCTATCTGGGCCTCGCCGCCGGGATGCCGGCCGGCCTGGCCTCGCTCGTCCTGCAGGTGCAGGTGATGTTCACCATCCTGCTGGCCTGGCTCATGCTCGGCGAACGCTCGACCCCGAAGCAGATCGCGGGCACGCTCGTGGGCTTTGCGGGGCTCGCGCTCGTGGCCGTGGCCCACGGCGCCCGCGCACCCATCCTCCCCCTACTCCTCGTGGTCGGCGCCGCTGCGTCGTGGGCGCTCGGCAACGTGGTCGTGCGTCGGGCGCAGGTCACCTCGGGCCTCTCGCTCGTGGTCTGGTCGGCGCTCGTCGTGCCGATCCCGGCCGTCGGACTGTCCCTGCTCGTCGACGGCCCGACGGAGGTCGGCCGCGCGCTCACGCACCTCGACGCGGTCGCGATCGGCAGCACCGCCTACACCGTGATCGCCGCCTCGCTCGTCGGCTACACGATCTTCAACGGACTCCTGGCCCGACATCCCGCCGGCTCGGTGGTCCCGTACATCCTGCTCGTCCCGCCGGTGGGCATCGCATCGGCCTGGGCGGTCCAGGGCGAGACCCCGACCGGCCTCGAGCTCGTCGGCGCCCTCGTGATGATGGGCGGGGTCGCCATCGCGACCCTGAGCCTGGGGCGCAGTCGAGCGGCCGATGCCGCCCCTGTGGCACCAGAAGCGGGGTCGACGACGTCGCCCGCGGGCCCCGAGCGCCCGGCGGCGCCCGTCCTCGTCGAGGAGCGTCCTGGTCCTGAGACTGCGCTCAGGCCGCGGGCAGCACGAGCTCGCGGGTGAAGTCGTCGTGGCGCTCGTCGCCGACCATGAAGTGCTTGAGGCCCACCTGCCGGAAGCCCGACTTCTCGTAGAAGGCGTTCGCGCGGGCGTTCTCCTGGTTCACGCCCAGCCACACCGCCAGCGCTCCGCGGTCCCGCGCGGCCTCGATGGCGCCCGCCATCAGCGCTCCGGCGACGCCCGAGCCGTGGCGACCGGGCCGCACGTAGATCTTGCTGAGCTCGACGGTCGGGCGGGTGGTGAGGGCCGCGGCGACGTCGGCGTCGGCCGGCTCGCCGTGCACGAGCATGGCGTACCCGTCGAAGTCGCCGGCGATGAGCAGCTCCCGGTCCGGATCGGCGAGGTACTCCTCGAACCGCTGCACCGAGAGCACCTCGGCGATGAACGCGGCGATCGACGCCTCCGACGACCCGGGCGGGCAGGCGAGGGGAAACGTCTCGGCGGCGAGCTCGTGGAGATCAGCCGCGTCGGTCGGGCGGGCCCGTCGGATCGGAGTCATGGGGCGTGGGCGTCTCGTCGGTCGGGGCGGGGCTGGTCGCGGTGCCCTCGCGGTGCTTGTCCTCACGCAGCCGCGCATCGGCCAGGAGCTGCAGCTGCTCGGGATCGGCGGCATCGCGTGGCCAGGAGGCCGCGCCCACACCCGCGGTGATCAGGTACTCGTTGTAGGTGATGCTAACGAGGGCCGCGCGGACCCTCTCGGCGCTCACGCCGGCCTCGGCGCCGGGCTCCTCGTCGAGGATCAGGCAGAACTCGTCCCCACCGAGCCGCACGAGTGTCTCGCCTTCCCGGATGGCCGACCGCAGCCGCGCCGCCACGATCTGCAGCACCTCGTCGCCGGCGAGATGCCCCGCCCCGTCGTTGACCGACTTGAAGTCGTTCACGTCGACGATGGCGACCGCGAAGGGTGAGGGCGACGCCTCGTAGGCCTCGATCCGCTCGGCGAGTCGCTCGACGAGGAGCCGGCGGTTGCCGATCCCGGTGAGCACGTCGCTGCGGATGAGGAACTCGAGTTCGGCGCCCTGCTGCTCGGCGGCCGAGAGCGCCGCCGTGCAGGAGAAGCACTGCACCGACGTGCCCGCGGCGACCAGCAGCGAGGCGACCACGGTGCTCGGGTCGACCAGTCCGAACGCCGCACCGCTGGCGGCGATGGCCCCGAAGACGAGGTTGACGGCGACCAGGTGCCCGATGAGTGCCCGGGCCGAGACGAGCCGGATCGCGATGAACGGCGCGAGGAACATCGCCCCGCCGATGGCGAGCGAGCCTCCGGGCTGGATCGCGAACATCGCCCACCCGGCGACCAGGTACGACGTGGCCACGGTGATGTGGTTGCGAACCGTTCCGATCGCGGGCGGTCGGGTGAACAGGTGGGCGACGGATGCGGCGGCGAGCAGCCCGATGAGGATCTCGGCGCGCAGGCTCGGCTCCTCCCCCACCTGCAACCCGATGGCGGCGAGCCCGAGCAGCGCATAGATCGCTCCGACGACGAGCCAGAGCGGCCGGTTGGCCGCCAGCTCGCTGCGCGAGACGCTGCGGGTCCTGCGACCTCCGGCCTCCGTCGGTTCCGGTGCGCCCGGCGGTGGACCGCCGCCCGCGCCCTCCGCCGCGTCGGCGAACTGGGGAGCCATGGGAAACCCATGGGTGGGGCGATTGAGGTGCGCGATCACGTTGGGACAGTCCGGTCGCAGCGGCCTTGTAGGACCGTTATAGGCGGAGTCTCCGGAAGATAGCGCGACCTGACCGAAAGACCAAAAACTAGCGTTAAGACCCTGGCCGACTTGCGCTCTCTGTGCACTATGGTTTCCGCGTGGATCACTTCAGTGACCGAGACCCTGAGGAACTGGCCAGCCGGGTCGGTCGGCTCGTCCGTCGGCAGCGCGCGACCCAAGGACTCTCGTCGGCCGAGCTCGCCGAGCGCAGCGGCCTCTCGCGCACCATCGTCGCGAAGATCGAACGTGGCGACGGCAACCCGTCGCTCGGCACGCTCTGGCGGCTCTCGCGCACGCTTCGCGTGCCGATCGGCGAACTGATCGGTGAGGAGCCGGAGCCGCTCACCCGCTTGATCCGCTCCGGTGAGGGCGAGCGTGTCGACGACCCGACCGGCATGATCGCGGAACTGATCCACGCCGGCGGCCGCGAGCGCCGCAGCGAGATGTTCTGGATCGACCTGCCGGCGGGCACGGTCGCCGAACGCGGCCCCCACTATCCCGGCGTCGAGGAGGTGCTCGTGCTCGTCGAGGGGCAGGCCTCCGCCGGCCCGGATGCCGAGGTCGTGGCGCTGTCCCCGGGCGACACCCTCTGGTTCGCCGCCGACGTGCCCCATCGCTACGTGGCCGGGCCGCGCGCCTGTCGGCTGCTGTGCTGGATGCTCTACCCGGTCACCTCCCCATGAGCGCCGAGCCCCACCGCCCTGCTGCGCCGACCGACGGGACGGCCGCCGGGCCGACCTCGCCGTCGCAGCCGATCCTCGCGGGGGTCGTCGCGTCGTTCGTCGGATTCGCAAGCACGTTCGCTGTCGTCCTCGCCGGTCTGAGGAGCGTCGGCGCCTCGCCGGAGCAGGCCGCCTCTGGTCTCCTCGCGATCTGCATCGTGATGGGGCTCGTGACCGTCGGTCTCTCCGTCCGGCTGAGGATGCCGGTGCTGTTGGCCTGGTCGACGCCCGGAGCCGCGCTGCTCGTGAGCGCCAGCCCGCCATCCGGCGGCTACGGCACGGCGGTCGGCGCCTTCGTCGTGTGTGGCGGACTGCTCGCGCTGACCGGACTCTGGGCCGGGCTCGGGCGCCTGATCGCCCGCATCCCCGTCCCGATCGCGAGCGCGATGCTCGCCGGCGTCCTGCTGCCGCTCTGCCTCGCGCCGGTCCAGGCGGCAGCCAACATCCCGTGGTCGGTCGCCCCGGTCATCGCGGTCTGGGCCGTGCTCGGCGTGATCGCCCGGCGTTGGGCGGTGCCGGGAGCCCTGGCCGTGGCGATCGTCGTCGTCGTGGTCACCGAGCCGCTCCACGCCGGGGCGACCGGCGCGCTGCCGACCGTCACGTTCGTCGCCCCGGTGTTCTCGGCCGCAGCGATCGTCGGGCTGGCCCTGCCGCTCTTCATCGTCACGATGGCCTCGCAGAACGTCCCGGGCATGAGCGTGCTGGCGGCCCACGGGTTCCGTCCGCCGCTGCGACCGATCCTCGCCTCGACCGGGTTGGCGACGGCGGCCGCGGCGCCCGCCGGCGTTTTCGCGATCAACCTCGCGGCGATCACGGCTGCTTTGACCGCCGGTGAGGACGCCCACCCGGATCCGCAGCGCCGCTGGCTCGCCTCCGTCGCCTCGGGTGCGTCGTACGTGGTGCTCGGGCTCGGCGCCGGCCTCGCGACCGCGCTGGTGGCCTCGGCGCCGACGGGGCTGATCGAGGCCGTCGCCGGTCTGGCCCTGCTCGGCGCGCTCGCCGGCGCCCTGCAGGCGGCGCTCGCCGACGACCGCCTCCGCGAGCCGGCCCTCGTCACCTTCGTCGTCTCGGCCTCCGGCATCGCGAGCTTCGGCGTCTCCGCCGCCTTCTGGGGGCTCGTCGCCGGGCTCGCGCTCATGTTGGTCCAGCGGCCCACGCGCACGGGTGACGCGTGAACATGCGCCCGCACCTTCCGACCGCCCTCGGCATCGGCGTGGCGACCGGCGTCTACGGCGGCTCGTTCGGGGTGCTCGCCGTCGGCGCCGGCCTCTCGGTCGCGCAGGCGTGCGTGATGTCGCTGATCGTCTTCACGGGAGGCTCGCAGTTCGCCGCGATCGGGGTGATCGGCGCAGGTGGCTCGCCGGCTGCAGCCGTCGGGAGCGCCCTGCTGCTCGGCGTACGCAACGCCGCCTACGGGCTCTCGATGGCGCCGCTCCTCCCCGCCGCCCGCGGACGCCGAGCCCTCGCCAGCCACCTGGTGATCGACGAGTCGACCGCGATGGCTCGGGCCCAGGACGATCCGGAGCAGGCGCGGGCCGCGTTCTACGCGACCGGGGTCGCGATCTTCGTGCTTTGGAATCTCGGCACGCTCGTCGGCGCGGTCGCAGGCGGCAGCCTCGACCCGGAGCAGTACGGCCTCGACGCGATGTTCCCGGCGGCGTTCCTCGCCCTGCTCGCGCCGCAGCTGCGCCAGCCGGGTGCACCGACGGTAGCGCTCGTGGGCGCCCTGATCGCGGTCGTCCTCGTGCCGTTGACCCCGGCGGGGCTGCCGGTGTTCGCCGCGATCCTGGCCCTGCTCGTGGTGGTCCGTGCCCGATGAGCTGGAGCGCCCTGATCCTGCTGGCGGTCGGCAGCTACGCCCTCAAGGCGGTGGGGCCGATGCTCCTGGGCGACCGCATCCTCGGCCCGACGCCCACCCGGCTGCTCGGGCTCGCGGCCGTTCCGCTGCTGGCCGCACTCATCGTGGTGCAGACCTTCACCGACGGCCAGGCCCTCACGGTCGACGCTCGCTTGGCCGCCCTCGCGGTCGCCGCCGTCTGCGTGTGGCGGCGTGCACCATTCCTCGTGACCGTGCTCGCCGCAGCCATCACGGCCGCGGCACTTCGCGCGGCGTTCTGATCAGACGGCGCCGCCGAGGTAGGCCTCTTGGATGCTGGCGTCGCCGGCGAGTTCGGCGCCGGTGCCGGACTGGGTGATCTCGCCGGTGGAGAGCACGTGCGCGGTGTCGGCACGTTTGAGCGCCTGGGCGGCGTTCTGCTCGACGAGCAGCACGGTGGTGCCCTGGTTGTTGATCTCGGTGATGATCGAGAAGATCTGCTGGATCAGCTTCGGGGCCAGTCCCATCGATGGCTCGTCGAGGAGGATGAGCCGCGGGCGGGCCATCAGCGCGCGTCCGATGGCGAGCATCTGCTGCTCGCCGCCGGACATCGTCCCGGCGATCTGGTCGATGCGCTCCTCGAGGCGTGGGAAGAGCGTGAGGGCGCGGTCGACGTCCTCTTGGTAGGCCGGCGTCTTGCGATCCGTGCGGACGTACGCCCCCATGTCGAGGTTCTCGCGAACCGTCATGCCGGGGAAGATCCCGCGCCCTTCGGGCGACTGGGAGATCCCGAGCTTGACCCGCACGTACGGGGCCATGTTGGTGATGTCCTTGCCGTCGAAGACGACCCGGCCGGTCCGCGTCTTGAGCAGCCCGGAGATCGTCTTGAGGGTGGTCGACTTGCCGGCGCCGTTGGCGCCGATCAGCGTGGCGACCGAACCCTCCTCGACGGTGAAGTTGATGTTGCGGATGGCCTCGATCGGCCCGTAGTTGACCGAGAGGTCCTCGACTTCAAGCAGCATCGTCGTCGTCCTCCACTCCGAGGTAGGCCGCGATGACGGCAGGGTTGTCGCGAATCTCGGCCGGGGTGCCCTCGGCGATCTTGCGACCGAACTCGAGGACCACGATCCGGTCGGTCACGCCCATCACAAGGCGCATGTCGTGTTCGATCACGAGCACGGTGTAGCCCGAGTCGCGAACCTTGCGGATCAACTCGAGCAGCTTGACCTTCTCCGCCGGGTTGAAGCCGGCAGCCGGCTCATCGAGGCAGAGGAGCTTGGGCTCGGTGGCGAGGGCGCGGGCGATCTCGAGGCGACGCTGGTCGCCGTACGGGAGGCTGGCGGCGAACTCGTGGGCCCGGTGCTCGATGCCGACGAGCTCCAGCAGCTCATGGGCCCGTTTCTCGGCGTAGGCCTGTTCCTTGCGCTGCCGCGGGGTGCGGAACAGCGCGCGCAGGACGCCCGTGGTGCTGTGGGCATCCACCCCGACCATCACGTTCTCCAGCGCCGTCATGGTGCGGAAGAGGCGGATGTTCTGGAACGTGCGGGCGATGCCCAGTCGCGTGATCTCGAACCGCTTGCGACCGGCAAGCGACGAGCCGAGGAAGCGCGCCTCTCCGCTCGTGGGTTTGTAGACGCCCGTCATCACGTTGAAGCAGGTGGTCTTGCCGGCCCCGTTAGGGCCGATCAGGCCGAGGATCTCTCCCTGCTTGATGTCGAACGACACGCCGTCCAGCGCGGTGACGCCGCCGAACTTCAGCGTGACGTTATCGACCTCGAGGATCGGCGCGCCTGGCGTGGGCGCGGGCGCCTCGCTCGGGGTGTCCTTGATCAGCTCAGGCACTGGGCTTGACCTCCGCCTCGGCACCGTCGGTGTCGCTGCCCTCTTCGACGGCTATGAGTTCCTCTTCCACGGCTTTGGCGCGTCTGGTCCGGCCCGCCGGCAGGATGCCCTCCGGCCGGAAGATCGCGAGCAGCATGAGCGCGAGGCCGAAGAACAGGACGCGGAAGTCGGCGAACTCCCGGAAGCGCTCCGGCAGGTAGACCACGAGGCTCGCGCCGATGATCACGCCCCAGCGGTTGCCCTGGCCACCGACGACGACGGCCGCCACGAACAGGATCGACAGCAGCAGCGCGAACGACTGCGGGTTCACGAAGCTCTGGCGCGTGGCGAAGAGCGCGCCGGCGAGACCGCCGACGAAGGCGCCCATCGCAAAGGCGAGCAGCTTGTAGCGGAAGGTCGGCACGCCCATGATCTCGGCGGCGTCCTCGTCCTCGCGCGTGGCTTCCCACGCACGGCCGACGCGGCTGTTCTTGATGAGCACGTCGGCGATGAGCACGACCAGGACGACCGTGAGCGCCATCCAGTAGTACGGGGCCGCATCGAGGACGCCGAACTTGAGGAAGCGCGTCTTGGTCTCGTCGTCGATCGACGGGATGATCCCGTCCCACTTGATGTGGGGGATCTCGAAGAGCGGATCGGTGACGGTGCCGTCGGCCTTGTTCGGCGGGATGCTCGGCGGGGCCGGGATCTTCGACACGCCGCGGGCGCCGCCGAGCCAGTCGGAGTTCGTGGCGGCGAGGCGGATGATCTCGCCGAAGCCGAGCGTGACGATGGCGAGATAGTCGCCGCGCACGCGGAGGGTCGGCGCGCCGAGGATGACGCCGGAGATCATCGCCACGACGACGGCGATCGGCAGCACGACGAGGAACGGCAACGAGCCGTGGGCCGACGTGAGCATCGCGACGGTGTAGGCGCCGACGGCGTAGAAGCCGACGTAGCCGAGGTCGAGGAGGCCGGCATAGCCGACGACGACGTTGAGGCCAAGGGCGACGATGACGTAGATCGCCATCGTGAACAGCACGCCGGCGAAGTCGCTGTCGGGGGTGGAGATGATCGGCAGGTGCAGCAGTGGCAGCGCGTAGAAGAACACCACCGCGATCGCGATGATCACGGCCTTCGGCGGCTTGGGCACCTTGCCCTTGGCCTTCGGGCGGGTGGACGACGCGGCACTCATGCGCGGGCCTTTCCGAGCGACTCGCCGAGGAGACCGGTCGGCCGGAAGAGCAGGATCACGACGAGCAGGACGAAGGCGACGACGTCCTTCCACTCGGTGCCGATGATCGCCGAGCCCCAGTTCTCGGCCACGCCGAGGACGAGACCGCCGACGAGGGCGCCGCGGAGGTTGCCGATGCCGCCGAGGACGGCGGCCGTGAAGGCCTTGACGCCGAGGATGAAGCCGGCATCGAAGCGGGTCGTGCCGATCCGGATCATGTAGAGCGTGGCGGCGACGCCGGCCATGAGCCCTCCAAGCAGAAAGGTGACCTGGTAGACGCGGGTCGAGTTGACGCCCATGAGCGCGGCCGAACTCGGATCCTGCGCGACGGCGCGCATGCCGCGGCCCAGGCGCGAGCGGCGTACGAAGCGGTCGAGCGCGAACATCATGAGCAGCGCCATGACGATCACGAGGAGATCGACGGTGGTGACGTTGTAGTCACCGATCTTGAAGAGCGGGTCCGGCGTGATGGTGGTGGGCAGCGAACGGTTGTCGCGCGCACCGGCGACGTACTTCGTGAGCGTGCCCTCGAGGCCCAGGAAACCGGCGATCCGGTCACGGAGGCCCATCGCCTCGGCCAGCGCGAAGGAGGCGCCGATCGCAGAGATCAGGGCCACCAGCTTCGGTGAGTTCTTCTTGAGGAGCGGCCGGTAGGCCACCCGTTCCAACAGGAGGGCAACGCCGCCGGAGACGACCATCGCCACGATCATGGAGGCGACGAGGAGGCCTATGAGGCTCCCGGTGCTCTGGTCGGCGCCGGCGCCGAAGAGATAGAAGACCCAGACGACCGAGAACGTGCCGTACATGAACACTTCGGAGTGGGCGAAGTTGATGAGCTGCAGGACGCCGTAGACCATCGTGTAGCCCAGGGCGACGAGCGCGTAGATCGAACCGAGCGCGAGGCCGGTGATCGTCAGCTCGAAGAAGTGATCGAAGAAGAACTGCAAGTGGGGTGTGCCGGCGAGTAGGGACGGAGGGAGCGCGCCGGTGATCGGGAACCGTAGCTCCCGATCACGCGACCGTGGTCGGACCCGGCGCGAAGGCGCCGGATCCGACCTGCGCTACTTGATCTCGGTGTCGAGGACGATCTCGCCCGCGTCGTCGACCTTGAAGGCGTAGATCACGACTTCCGCGACCTCACCCTTGTCGTCGAACTTGAGCTGCTTCGTGAGACCCGGCTTGTCGTACGCGTTGACGTAGTCGAGGAGGTCGGAACGCGTGGACTTGCCCTCGCCGATGCCGTCGAGCAGGATCGTCGCGGCGTCGAAGCCCTCGGCGGAGTAGGTGCCCGGCTTCTTGCCCGGGTTGGCCTTCTCGTAGTCGGCCGTGAACTCCGGCGTGGCGGCGCCACACGGGCAGGTCAGGCGGGCGTCCTTGGCGGCAGCCTTGCCGGCGGCCTCCACGAAGCCCGGGTCGTTGGAGCCGTCGCCCGAGACGAAGTAACCCTTCCAACCGGCAGCGCGGAGCTGCTTGGCGAGGAGGCCGGCCTCGGCGTAGTAACCGCCGTACCAGAGGGCGTCGGCGCCTGAGGCCTTGATCTTCGTGACCGTGGGACCGAAGTCGGTCTGCTTGACCTGCACGGTGTCGGTGCCGACGACGAGGTCGCCGAGGTCCTTGGCGACGCCGTCGGCGATGCCCTTGCCGTACTCCGAGGCGTCGTCGACGACGAACGCCTTCTTGGACTTGAGGTTGTCCTTGATGTACTTGGCAGCGGCCGGCGACTGGGTCGCGTCGTTGCCGAGGATGCGGTGGAAGGTCTTCCAACCGTTCGTGGTGAGGTCCGGGTTCGTCGCCGAGGAGGAGACGGTCACGAGGCCGGCTTCGGCGAAGGCCGGGCCGGTCGCGTCGGACTCGCCGGAGAACGTCGGGCCGACGACGCCGATGATCGACTTGTCGTTGATGACCTGGGCCGCGAGCGGGGTCGCCTTCTCAGGATCGCCCTGCGAGTCGAAGTCCTTCGTGGTGACCTTGCAGTCGGGGTGCTCGGCGTTGAACTTGTCGACGGCGACCTTGACGCCACCGACGATGTTCAGGCCGAGGTTGGCGGCATCGCCGGTCTTCGGGCCGAAGAACGCGATCGTCGCCGGCTTGCACTCCGCGGAGGAGCTCGTGTCGGAACCGCTCGAGGCGGTGTCCTTGTCGTCAGAGCCACAGCTCGACAGGCCGAGACCTGCGGTTGCGGCGAACAGGGCGACGATGGCGCGCCTGGACGTGGTTGAGCGGAACATAGTCCTCCGTCTTGCTTCGGGTGGAAAAGGGTGTGGTTGGGGGCCGCACCGAGGTGGGGCGCAACGTAACAGCCGCACCGGGTGACACAACGTCAGATTTCGGCCTGCGTTCCGTCTCTCCGTCGCTCCACTTCCCGGCGGTTCCTGGGATATCAGGTCGTTCACATTGCGCCAAGGACCTGCCGACCACCCTGATGCAGGCGCCGGGAAGCCATCCCGGGCCACCTCGGACGGCTCAGTCGAGCGGTCGGTTGCCGCCGGCCTCGTCGGCCTCGGCGAGCTCGGCGACCGTCGGATCGGACGGGTCACGCTCGTCCGGCAGGACGAGTTTGAGCCAGTCGAAGATCTCCTGCATCGCGCGGCGCGAGTCCGGGGTGCCCGACCACATCGCGACCACATGTCCCTGGCCCGCGTAGATCTGGGCCTCGACGGTCGCGCCCGCGTCGCCGAGCCGGCGCGCGAAGGCGAGGCCGTCGTCGCGCAGGGTCTCGCGCGAGCCGACCTGCACGAGCGTCGGTGGGAACTGCGCGAGCAGCTCGTCCGGGGCGAAGGCCGGGGAGTTGCGCCAGTCACGACGGTTCTCGTCGGTCGGCGCGAGCGCACGCGCGATGCGGTCGAGGATCTCCTTCACGATCACGAAGTCGAAGCGACTGTTCGACGTGAGCGACGCACCGGACGCGGTGAGGTCGGTCCAGGGCGACAGCAGCACGACGCCTGCCGGCCCCGGATGCCCCTCTTCGATGAGCCGCAGGACGAGCCGCGCGGCATGCCCGCCGCCGGCGGAGTCGCCGGCCACGAGGATCCCCTCCCCCGCGTATCCCGCGTCGATCAGGCCCAGGTATGCGGCGAGCACGTCGTCCTGGCCCTGCCGGAGCGAGGTCTGCGGCGGCATGCGGTAGTCGACGTTCGCGACCGGGGTCGCGGTCACGTGCGACAGCCGCGACGCGAGGTTGCGGTGGGTCCTCGGTGCGCCGAAGACGTAGCCGCCGCCGTGGAGGTAGAGGATCACGCGCTGCCCGTGCCGGGCCTCAGCCGCCCGCGCCGTGGTGGTCCATTCGACGGGCACGCCACCCAACGACCGGTGCTCGATCGTCGTGCCGCGCATCGCCGGCACCTGGATCACCGTGCCGTAGAGCCAGCGCAGAAAGCGGATACCCCGGCGCGTGGGCCGCCAGTGGACGATGAACGGGTGCGCGAAGAGGCGCAGCAGCCGGAACACGTACCGGCTCTGGTGGCTGGCCGGCCCGAACGCGCGCTCGGTGTAGGTGTCGTCGCGGTGGGTGTGCCGCTCGGGTGAGACGGTCGGATCGGGCACGAGGCCGGTTATACCCCACCGGCGCCACCGAAGCCGGCGACTTTCCGACGCCCACGACCGATGTGCCAAAAGACGGTCACTTGCACAGACCTAAATCCAGTTCATTGCTGATGGCCCGTTACCACTGCGATCTCGGGCGTTTCGGTTTTGAGCAAGCGTCAACAACGTCCCCCATTCAGCGTGACCACGATCACATTGCGTGCACACTCCGTCGTACCGCCACCGTCCCCCGGCGGGTCACCTACCCCGGCAGAACAGTCCCGCTGCCAAGGAGAACACGTTGTCCCTTCAGTCCCGCAAGGCGTTCGCCCTCGCCAGCGTCCTCGCCATCGCCGCCACCGGCGCCGCCGCCAGCTCGGCCCAGGCCAACTTCCAGAAGACGCTCACGTACACCTGCGTCTACCCGTACGTCGGGGCCCAGCCGTTGACCGTCGCCATCGACGCCAACCTCCCCGCCTCGTACGCCGCGGAGGAGCTCACCCCCGAGCTCAGCATCAAGGCCGTCGCGACCGCCGGCGGGAACACCTCTTCGGCCGTCGGGATCCTCGGGGCCACGTCGCTCGAGGGCACGGCGAGTGCCAAGGCCACGGTCGACGCCGCTGGCGGCCAGCGCCTGCCGCTCACGCTGCCGATCGCCGTCCCGAAGCAGCAGGTCAAGTCGACCGGCGACCTCGTCCTGAGCGCCGCGGGCAGCACGCCGGAGATCCAGTTCTCCAACCCGGGCATGGCGAAGATCACCGTCGACGCGATCTCGCTCACCCTGATCGCCAGGAACGCCTCCGGCAACCCCGTGGTGCTCGATCCCTCGCGCACCACCGTGCCGCAGACCGATTCGGACCCCAACACGTTCCAGGTCTCCTGCTCCCTCTCGCCGGCCACGCAGTCGACGCTCCTCGCCAACATCTCGGTCTTCGACTCGGCCAACCCGACGACCGACTCCGCCGCGCCGTCCACCCCGGGCAAGCCGACGGCTGCCAACGTGAAGGGCACCAGCGCCTATCTCACGTGGTCGGACTCCACCGACGACGTCGGCGTCTCCAGCTACGAGATCAGCTACGGCGGCAAGACCACCATGTCGGCCTCGCCGAGCGCGACCCTCACGGGCCTCAAGGCGAAGACGAGCTACACGGTCACGGTGAAGGCCAAGGACGGAGCGGGCAACACCTCGGGCGCGTCGAGCTCGACCTCCTTCACCACTGCTGCCGCCGACGACGCCGTCGGCAACACGATCGTCGATTACAACTACAACGCAGCCGGCACCGCCTCGCTCAAGACGCTCGTCACGGGCTCCCTCCCGCTGGCCGGCACGATCGACGCGAAGATCACCTTGCCGTCCGGCAACTTCGTCGGCGAGCTGGCACTGGCCCAGGCCAAGGGCAAGCTCACCGCGCTCGGGTTCCTCCCGGTCGATGCCCTGGTCGACATCATCCCGCAGGAGAAGGTCGCCGGAACGCTGGTCGATGGCAAGCTGACCGCCGTCGCGAAGGTCCGCATCAAGCTTCCGTCGGTCAAGACGCTCGGCATCCAACTCGCCGGCGGCGCGAACTGCCAGACCAAGTCGATCTCGGCGATCACGCTCAAGTCCACGCAGCCGTTCTTCTACCCGCTCGAGGGCGGCCCGATCGCCGGCACCTTCGCGATCAGCGATCTCACCGGCTGCGGCTTCCTCACGGGCATCGTCAGCCCGCTGACCGCCGGCAGCGGCAACCTCATCGCGCTCAACCTCTCGAACCGGAAGTAGCCCACGGCGCTCGTCGCGACCGCTCCGAGCGAGCGGACACGATCAGACGACCGAGTGCCCCGTCGCGCAGTACATGCGTGGCGGGGCACTCGGTCGTTCGGGGACGAACCCACCGGCCACCCCGGTGTCTCGGCGTGCCATTTCGACGTCGCCGAGGAGACCCTCCCCTTGTCGTAACCGGTCATTCCCGCCCAGTCTGCGAAAACGGAACGGCTGTTCCGCGTCGCCGGCGCCGCTGGGGAGTGCTGCCGATCACAGAGCGGCCAGACTCGCCGTACCGCCATCTCTCGGCGGACTGCACGAAACCAAGGCGGCCCTGTTCCAACATGCCGCCAGAGGAGGAAAAGCATGTCTCACAAGTCCCGAACCCTCATCCGTGGACTGGCCCTCGCCGGGGTCTCTTCCGTTGCCATCGCCGGAGCCGCCGCACCGGCGCAGGCCGCGAGCAAGACGCTCAACTACAGCTGTACCTATCCGTACGTCGATGTCCAGCCGCTGAGCGCCGCCATCGAGGCGGCGATCCCGGACACCATCGCGTCCGGCACCGCCTCGCCGGCCTACGACATCTCGGCCGTGGCCACGGCGGGTGGCGACACCTCCGTGGCGGTCGCGACGATCGGTGCGAAGACGATCGAAGGCGTCACGAACGCGAAGTCGACCGTCAACGCCACCGGCCAGACCGTCCCGCTCGACGTTCCGATCACCGTGCCGCAGCAAGCGGTCGCGCCGTCAGGCGACCTGATCATCAACGCAGCCGGCAGCACGCCGTCGATCACCCTGACGAGCCCCGGTCCGGCGACGATCACCGTCGACTCCATCGCGCTCAACCTCACGGCGCGCAACTCGTCGGGCACGGCGATCACGCTCCCGCCGGTCGTTGCGCAGGACAGTGACGGCGACCCGTCGACGTTCGACGTGCCCTGCACGACGGATGCCGGGCAGGACACCACCCTCGCCAGCGTGAACGTGACGTAGATCTCGACGGCCGCCGGGTTCGCTCGGGCCGGACACCTCGGGTTCCTCATTCGCCCCCGCCGCGTGCTCATCCACGCGCCGGGGGCGGCGGCCGTTCAGGGCCAGAACGCGGAAGGCGGCGGTCCGGCAACCCCGCGGCGAGCCGAGGCCAGCTCAGGCAGGTGGAGCCGGCGACGGGCCGTCGGCCAGGCAGGCGTCGCACGTGACGAGCTGGATCCGCCCCTGCGGGGCGTCGATCGTCTCCATCGTGTGCGTCGGGGCGCCGCAGCGGTTGCAGCGGCCCAGCACCTCCGCATCCTTCGTGAACTCGGTGTGCTGGCGACCGTCGAACACGTACAGCGAGCCGCTCCAGAGTCCGGCGTCGCCGTAGACCTCGCCGTAGCGCACGATGCCACCGTCGAGTTGGTACACCTCGCCGAACCCGCGGGTCTTCATGAGGCTCGTGAGGATCTCGCAGCGCACGCCCCCGGTGCAGTACGTCACGACCGGCCGGTCCTTGAGGTGGTCGAAGGCCCCCGAGTCGAGCTGGTCGATGAAGTCGTGGGTGGTGGTGACGTCGGGCACGACCGCGTCGTCGAAGCGGCCGATCATCGCTTCGCGCGCGTTGCGGCCGTCGAAGAGCACGACCTCGTCGCCGCGTTCGTCGATCAGCCCGTGCAAGGCCTGCGGAGAGAGGCGTGGTCCGCCGCCCACGACGCCGTGCTCGTCGACGACGACCTCGTCCGGCACGCCGAAGGACACGAGTTCGCGACGCACCTTCACCGAGAGCTTGGGGAAGTCGACGATCTCTAGCCAGCCGGAGGGGCCGGGTTCGGCGGTGAGGCCGCTGCCCTGACTCCACTTCAGATCGGCCGAGGCGAAGGGCGCGTACTCCCGGAGCTTGCGGGCATAGCGCTTGACCGCACGCTGCTCGCCGCCGACGGTCGCGTTGATCCCATGCGCCGACAGCAGGATGCGGCCGCGGAGTCCGAGCGACTCGCACAGGTCACGCTGCCAGAGCCGCACCGCCTCGGGATCGGCGAGGGGCGTGAACACGTAGAAGAGCAGGATCTTGGGGTCGGCCACGGCCGACCCATCGTCGCACGGGCGAACCGGTGGGCGTCCGCCGGCGTCACCCAGGAGGCCCCTCCCCAGCGGTCCACGGCCTCTCGGCTCGAAAGGCCGCCGAGGAGGAGGACCGGCCTCAGCGGATCGCGACCTTCAGGGCCACCTTGCTGGACTTCGTCGCGAGGGTGATCTTCCAGATGCCCTTCTTGAGCCGCAGCGCCGGCGTGCCGCTCCCGAACTTCACTGCACGCGTGCCCGCCGCCAGCGTGAACGTCTTCGTGATGACCGACTGCGCGGCCGAGCGTTTGCTCTGGGGCACGGCGGTGACGGTGACCTGGCCGGCGGCCGACAGCTTGAAGGAGACCGCACGGACCTTGCCCTTCGACCTGGTCCGCTTGACGGACGAGAGGACGGCCGTGCTCGACGTGGTGCCGGCAGGCTCACCGGTCGCGGTGCCCGCGCCCTTCGCCGCTGCCTTCGTCGCGGTCTTTGCCGTCGTCGCGGTGGTCTTCGGGTCGGCGGTGGTCTTGCTGCCCTCTCCCCCGGCTGCGGTCGGCACGATAGTGACGGTGGCCGAGGGGTCGCCCTCTTCGCCGGAGCGATCAATCCCGCGCACGCGGTAGGAGACCGGCACGCCAGGCGTGAGCCCCGTCATGGTGACCGTCGTGCCGGTCTCGACGATCGACTCGACCGTCCACGAGCTGCCCTTGAGGCTCTCGACGCTGTAGACCGCCAGGTCGATCGAGGCGGCGGGCTGCCAGATCAACGTGGCACTGCCCACCCCGGCCGTTCCGACCGCGCCCGTGACGGTCGCCGGCTTCTGGCCGTCCGGACCGGCGAAGAGTCCGACGGCGCGGGCAGCGTTGACCCTGCCGCCGGTGAAGCTGACGCCACGGAGCGACGCGGGCTGGTCGACGGTCTGGATGAGCTGCATGCGGATCTGCGCGGCGGTCCAACCCGGGTTGAGCCGGGCGATCTGCGCGGCGACCGCGGAGACGAACGGCGTCGCCATCGACGTCCCGCTCTCGTACCGGTAGGCGTTCCCGGGGGCGGTCGAGATGATCCCGACGCCGGGCGCGGAGAGGTCGACGGAGGTGGTGCCGCGGTTGGAGAACGCCGCGGGCTGATCGTGGTCGTCGGAGGCACCGACGCAGAGGATGTTGGGCAGGTCGTACGCGCAGGGGTAGTTCGTACCGCCGCCATTGTCGATGTTCACGCCCGCGTTGCCTGCGGCCACGACGTACAGGGTGTTCGGGTAGGCCGCGATGGAATCGAGCACGGCCTTGCTGGGAGCGCTGGCGCCGAGCGACGCGTTCACGATGCGCAGGCCCTGTTTTCCGGCGTAGGCGAACGCCGACGCGATGGTGGCCGAGGTCCCGGCGCCGGTGTCGTCGAGCGCGCGGAGCGGCTCGACCTTGCTCGTCGGGGCCGCTCCCACGATGCCGATGTCGTTCTCGAGGGCGGCGATGATGCCGGTCACGTGCGTGCCGTGGCCCGAGCCGTCGGCGACCGTCGCGTGACCGTCCGGCATGAAGTTCACGCCAGCCGAGGCGAGCTGACCGGCGAGATCGGGATGGCTGGCATCGACGCCGGTGTCGACGACGCCGACGGTGGCGCCGTCGCCCTTTGTCGCGTACCACGAGGCGAGGGCATCGATGTCGGCATCGAAGACGCGGCCGTCGTTGCCGTAGTTGTCGAGCGCCCACTGCTTCGTGAAGAACGGGTCGCCCTGGCTGTAGTTCAGCGTTGCCGCCGACTGCACCATCGCGTTCGGCTCCGCCCATTCGATCTGGGACTGCAGTGCGAACCAATGCAGGGCGTCGGAGAGCGAGCCGCGCATGTCGACGACGGCGGTGTCGTCGAGCGAGAGCATCTGGTCGAGGGTGCCGCCAGCCTGCTCGATCAGGGAAAGACGGGTGGTGGTCGACGTGCCGGGCTTGAACCGAACCAGGACTTCCTTCGCGGTCTCCGCCTGGAAGAGCCTGTCCTCGCCGGGTGTGGTCGAGGAGTCGGGCGTCGTCCCCACGACCGGCGTCGCGTGAGGGCTGGCGACGGGCGCGGTGAGCGGGGTGGCCGACGGGGTCGTCGCACCCGGTGTGGTGACCTGCGGCGTCGTCGTTAGCTGCGGCGTCGGGGCGGCATGACCAGCGGCAGGGACGACCACGGCGACCAACACGGCGAGCCCAGCGGTGATCGAGCGTGAGGTCACGCTTCCGTCATCGAACCGATCCAAGTGGTCCAACCGCTTTCTGGACGTTCGTCCGAGACCGCGCTGGGCCGCTTCCGACCGGGCGCGTGCCCGCAACTCAGGCGTTTCGGATGGCGAGGCCCCGCTTTGTGTGACGCCCGCCGGAACCGTACATGCCTGTCCCATCCCGGCCCGGCCCAGTTGGGCGACCGACCTGGCTCGTCTAACGCCAGTCCGCGGCGGAGACCGGCAACGTGAGCACGGCCTGCCACGTGAGGGCATCGGTCTCGCCGGTGGCCGGCAGGTTCTTCGACGCCTGGAACGCCTTCAGGGCCGTCACGGTCGCCCCGGTGAACTTCGCGTCGATCGTGAGCGATGGAGCGAACGACTTCAGGTGCTGCTGCAGCCACGCGACCTGGTCGCCCGCGGCGCCCTTCGCGAGTCCCGGCCAGCCCGGATCGTCGAGGGTGACCGTGGCCGGACGCGGCTCGTTCAGGGTCGACCAGATCGCGGACGGCGTCGCCTGCCAACTCCACCACGAGAGGCCTTTGGAACCGTATCCGGCCCAGATCGCCCGGAAGCGGCGCAGGTCGGCAGCGCTCGGGCTGCCGTAGGTCTGGCCGAGCGGCGCGATCGGCGCCCCGTAGATGCGGTTGTTGGCGAGGGTCTTCGCGCTGACGGCATCGACGCTCGCGCCGATGTCCTTCCAGTACACCTGCGGCAGGTTCACCTGGGCACCGCCAGGCCCGAGGAACACCGAGTACGGCAGACGCGGGTGGTAGTCGACGTACGGGAACGACGTGAGCCCGACCGGAAAGGTCGGCCCGATCTCCGCGCGCAGGGCTTCGACGTATCGCTGCGCGGCGGCGTAGCGGCCCTCGTACTGCGTCTCGGCGTCGATCACGAAACAGTCGGCACCCGCCTCCACGGACGCGGCCGCGGCGACGGCCTCGCCGACCGGGTTCTCCCCGTAG
>JAURVW010000428.1 GCA_030655275.1 Solirubrobacteraceae bacterium | reverse complement strand
AGGCGCGCATCTGCTCCATCACGCGCGGGGCGTCGTCCGGGCTGAAGACGGTCCACTGCGGGTGGTCGCTCGGGAACGTCTCCTTGCCTTCGGGGATCGGGGCCCAGGCGCGCACGGCGCCGCCGTACACGTCGATCTTGGGCGGAAGCGACTCGGTGAGCGCCCAGGCGTGGGGAGACTCGGTGACGACCCACACGTCGGCCTTGTCGCCGACCGCGGCGAAGACCTCGTCGGGGTCGATCATGGGCTGGTCGAGGGACGGCTGCTTCGTGATGCAAACGATCAGCCGCTCGCGGGCCGGGTCGACGACGAGGGCGGCGAGCTCAGCGATCTCGGACTCGTCCTGCACCCATCGGGCGCCGGGGGCAATCGCTTCTTCAGACATGCCGTTGAGCCTACGCGCAGCGACGCCCCGGGGCGTTCCTCAGGACGGCGATGCCGCGACCGAAGTCGCCCTGCCCGTCTCGCGCGTGGCGGTCGCGCGCAGCAAGGTCGGCGGCCAGCAACAGGTCGATCTCCTCGTTGAACTCCCCGTAGTAGGCGATCGCCGCCTCGACGATCTGAGGCGAGACGGCCAGCTCGGTCGCCGCGACCGCGAGGTCCTCCTGCGCGTAGAGGAATGCGGCCACCACCTCCCAGAGTTCCCAGCCTCCGACGATCGCGCGACGACCCTCGCCTCGGTCTTCGAACCGAACGGCCGGATGCGTCGCCGTGCGCACGGCTTCCTCGACGGCGCGGACGGCCAGCGCGTGGACCTTGATGCCCTCGCGGCGCGCCTGCTCGGCGAGCTTCGCGCGCGTCCGGTCCGAGATGCGCACACTCAGCGCACGAGACATCAGCGCCCCGTCTTCGTGGAACCGGCGCCTGGCGACTTGCGAGCCGAAACCCGCGACCGGCGACTCGAAGCCCGCAACCGAGGACCGGCGACCGGGAACTCGAACCACGTGTCCAGCCACCGGCGACCCAATGGCCGACGCCAACACGCCGATCGGCGCGGACCGGCCGTCCGAGGTCTCTCCACCGGGACGCGCGTACTACGCCGTGTGACTCCGTAATACAGGCGGTTTCGGTGAGGGTCCCCGACAGCAGGTCTCGGCATGGGTCCCAGCCTGACCTGCCAAGAGCCGCGGGAAGCGCGCGAATTGCAACAACGCTGCGTCGCAGGTGCGACACCGGTGACGTTGTTCGCTGATCCCGACCCGGCCAGCGCTCGGGCCACCCCGCGACGCGGCGAGGCGCGCGGAGATCTCGGCCGCCGGCGCGCTACTCGCGGTAGACGCTCTTTGGCCGCCGGCGCGCTACTCGCGGTAGACGCTCCTTGGCCGCCGGCCCGCTACTCGCTGAAGGCGGGCTCGGCCGCGGCCGGCTCGGCGGCCAGCTCGCGGATGCGCGCGAGGAGCGCGTGCTTGAAGCGCTCGTGGGCGCGACGCGCCTCGGTGATCGCATCAGCCGGATCGGCCTCGTGGACGACGGTGCCGTCGTCGTCGACCACGCTGTGCGACCCGTCGAGCTCGAGGAACCGCTCCTCGCGGACGGCCAGCGAGAGCAGCCCGCGGAGCGCGTCGAGATCGCGCGGCAGCGTCGCGCGGTCCTCCCACTCCTCGATGCGAGCCTGCAGCGCCTCGGGCCAGTGCTCGCCGAACTGCTCGACGCCGTCGAACGTCATCGCGAAACGCGCGAGGTCGTTGTCGAGCAGCGACGCGAGCGACGAAGCTTCGTCGACGGACGGCGGTTGCGACGGAATCGCGGCGAGGTCGAGCACCATGGTCGGTACAGGGTGACGGACTCGGCGGCGGGCCTGGCCGCAGTTGCGCACAGTTGGCGCCCGCGGGCCCGGCACAGGCCCCGTGGGTAGACGCGCGGCCGATGCACCCGGCGCCGGCCCACCGGCCGCGTCGCCATGATGGGAGACCGATGGCCGACGACCTCCGCGACGACGCAACGGCCCACGCCGCCGGCACCGCGCAGTCGCCGCCACCGAGGCGCCCGCCCTGGCTGCGGCGCGGGCATCGTCGCGTGAAGCTGTCGATCCTCGGGGCCGTCGCCGTGATCGTGGGTGGTGCGGCCGTCGGCTGGATCGTCCTCACGAGCAGCCCGGCACCGGGTGCCGCTCTGATCCGCGAGCAGCTCAACGCGCAGTCGGTCGGCCTCCGCGACGACATGGCCGCGATCGTGAACCGCGACGCGAGGGTGCGCAACGTGAGCGTCGTGCAGGACCAGCCATATCGACCGGGCGACGCGCAGGCGCTGCTGGACGTGTACTCGCCGGGCGTCGCGGTGGGCGAGGCGGCGGTCGCGCGGCCGACGATCGTCTGGGTGCACGGCGGTGGCTGGCTCGCTGGCGACAAGACCGACTGGGCGCCGTACTACCGGCTGCTCGCCAGCAGGGGCTTCACGGTGGTGTCGGTCGGGTACGGCCTCGCGCCCGAGCACCCGTACCCGCGGGCGCTGAAGGAGGTCAACGCGGCGCTGGGCTACGTCACGCGAGAGGCCCCTCGGCTGCGGATCGACCCCGACCAACTCATCCTCGCGGGCGACTCCGCGGGCGCGCAGCTCGCCAGCCAGGTCGCGGCGCTCACGAC
>JAURVW010000558.1 GCA_030655275.1 Solirubrobacteraceae bacterium | reverse complement strand
CCGCTGCCGGCCGCCGCCGATCGGGGCGAGCCGGTCGGCGACGAAGGAGCGCAGCACCCACGGGGCGCCCCCGGCCGGGTCGGCGCGACGGACCTCCTCGCGCACGGTGCCGTCCTTCGGACGCAGGGCCACGGCGTGCTTGATCCCGCTGCGCTCGAGCGCCCGCGACGGCGCGTTCTTCACCGGGCCGGGCAGCTTGGCGAAGGGCCGCTCGCGGACGGGCGCGCCGGTGGTCCGCGGCACGGCGACCGCGGCGGCGACCCCCACGGCCAGGCCGAAGCCCGCCGCGATGGCGGCGGTGCGCTGCAGGCGGGTCATCGGGTCCGCTCCCTCGTCGGGGTGATCACGTTCTGGTCGCCGGTCAGCCGTCGGGTCGAGCCGTCGGTGAAGGTGAGTTCGGCGGTCACGTCCGAGGCGTCGACGGTCGCGGGCAGGATGGCGAGGAACTGGCCGTTGCCGGCGATGCGGGTCGCCTTCACCGGACGCAGCCCGCCGAGCACGCGGATCGCCTCCACCTCTTTCGGATCCGCGTAGCCGTAGACCATCGTGCGCGGCGGGCCGTCGCGCCAGGCCCAGCGGCCGAGCGAGGCCGCGTTGCCACCGGCATCGCCGGGGCGAAGCGTGCGCGCACCGAAGAAGTAGTCGTCCGTCGGGCGGCTGTCGCGGGGGCCGCGCGTTCGGCCGCAGAGCTGCGGCGACCGGGGCGAGCGCTCGTCGTATCGTGCCGCGCCGACCGAGACGCAGAGCCCGCTCCACCCCGCGACCGATCCGCCCTGGATCCTCCAGGCCGGGCCGGTGGGGTCGACGACCGTGGTCGGCGCGATACCCAGCGGGTGGCTGGACGACGTGCCACCGGCGTAGTCGAGTTTCACCACGAGTCCTGAGTCCTCGGGGTAGTCGCGCAGGCCGAGCAGGAACGCCCCGTCGGTCACCTCCAAGGGCTGCCAGGCGCCGCGGACGCGCACCGACGCGCGCTCGAGGTCGCTCCCGCCGAGGCCGTAGAGCACGGTGCGCACGGCGGCGCGCTCGGGATCGTCGAACACCCGAGCGCCCATCACTGCCGGCGCGCTCTTGGTCGGCTGGCCGCACCCGTCGATGATCTCGGCGGGGAGGTCGCGGAAGGCACCGTCGGTGCCGACCACGCCGAACCGCCCGTCCTGGCTCTGGCCGACGGTCACGCACGCCAGTCCGGTTTCGCTGCGACTCGTGCGCAATGCATACGGCGCGCCGCCTCCGGGCTGGTCGGCGCGCACTCCGAGCACCTGCCCCGTGCCGAGCTTCGGCGTCATGTCGGCCTGCAGGTCGACCTTGCGGGGCACCGGGATCGGCGAGCCGCGCAGGACGGTGAGCGTCGCCGCAGCGGTGCTCGTCCCGAGGCCCGCGAGCAGCAGCGCGATCGCGAGTGTGCGGAACGGGTTCGGGAAGCGGCGGCGGGCCCTGCTCTGGGACGCCGACGCCGGCGCCTCGTCCTCGGTCTCGCGGGCCATGGCGGTGTCGAGGGCGTCGCCGAGTTCGCCGAGGATCGGCAGGTCGTGGAAGGTCTCAGGCACGGGACGCCTCCTCGCTGGGCATGAACGGTTCGATGCGGACGGCCAGGGACCTCAGCGCCCGCGACACGCGCGCTCGGGCCGTCTGCTCGGAGATCTGGAGGGCCGACGCGATCTCGTCGTAGCCCTGCTCGTCGACGACGCGCATCTGCAGGATCCGGGCCTGCTCGTCCGGCATCGCGGCCAGTTCGCTCGCGACACGCTGGCGGACGGTGGCGAGCTCGGCGAGCTCCTCGATGCGTTCGTACTCGGGCTCCGTCAGCGCGCGTCGCTCCACGCCGAGCTTCGCCATCGCCGACCGCTCCACGCGCCCGTCGCGGTAGAAGGTCTGTAGGTGGTTGCGGGCGATGCCGTAGATCCATCGCGGGCCGTCGCGGTCGGGCTCGCCGATGAAGCGCGCCCGCTGACGGAAGGCCGTCGCAAAGGTCTCGGCGGTGAGGTCGACCGCGTGCTCGGCGTCGTACGTGCGCCGGGCGAAGTACGCGACGAGGCCGCGGGCGTGGGCCTCGTAGAGGCGCGAGATGTCGGAGGGCAGCAGGGGCATCGAGGACGCTCTGCCCTGTTCAATGCGCGAGCGGCGAACCTGTGACAGGAGATTCGTGCCGGACCGTATCGGCGGCCCCGGCCCTCAGCGCAGTAGCTCCCGCTCGACCACGAGATCGGCTTGGAGCGTCTTGTAGCCGACGGTGTCGAAGACCACGGTGATCTGCGAGGCGCTGACCCCGGTGACGGTGCCGTCGCCCCACCCGTCGTGCTCGACCCGCTGACCCACGTCGAACGGACGGTCGGACGGCGCGTCGACGGTCGACGTTCCCTCCTCGGCCTGCCGTTCGCAGACGTCGCAGGCGCCGCAGGGCGGCTCGAACTCCTCCCCGAAGTACCCGAGCACGAACGCGCGTCGGCATCCCTCGTTCTCGGCGTAGGAGCGCACCATGTCGACGCGCGACCGGTCGAACTGCTCGCGCTGCTCCTCCGACTCGGCGGCGCGATCGACGGCTTCGTCGACCTCCACGCGGGGGTCGACCGCCACGAGTCCGTCCTCGCGCACCTCGGCCAGGCCGGCCTCCTCGAGCTGTCGCAGGCCCGTCGCGAGTTTGGAGTCGCTGAGCGGGAGGACCTCGGCGAGGTCGGCCGGGTCGACCGTCCGGCGGGGGTGATCCAGAAGCGCCGTGGCGACCTGCTCGAGTTCGTCGTGGCCCACCCGCCCCGAGGCGAAGAAGCGGCGCAGTCCGAGGTCCTGCGGCCGGTAGAACAGCACGGCCTCCGCGGGCCCACCGTCCCGTCCGGCGCGCCCGATCTCCTGGTAGTAGGAGTCGATCGACTCGCTCACGTCGTGGTGGAACACCCAGCGGATGTCGGGCTTGTCGATGCCCATGCCGAAGGCGATGGTCGCCACCATCACGTCGAGCTCACCGTCGCCGACGAACGCGGTCTGGCGCTCGGCGCGCGCCTTCGGGCTCAGCCCGCCGTGGTAGTGCGCGGCCCGGACCCCGCGGTCGACGAGCTCCTCCGCGGTGCGCTCGGCTTCCCGCTTCGTCGCGCAGTAGACGATGCCGGGCCGCTCGGGTGCCGCCGTCTCGACCACCCGGTCGATGAGGGCGCGGTGCTTGCGACCTGCATCCTCGTGGCGCACCACCTCCAGGTGGATGTTCGGCCGGTCGAAGCCCCGCACGATCACGGCCGGGTCGCGCATGCCGAGCGCCGTCACGATCTCGTCCCGGACGGGCGGTGCCGCGGTCGCCGTGAGGGCGAGGACCGGCGGGCGGCCCAGGGCCTCGATCGCGGACGGAAGCCGAAGGTAGTCGGGCCGGAAGTCGTGCCCCCACTGGGAGACGCAGTGCGCCTCGTCGACCACCACCAGCGACACCTCGGCCTTGCGCAGCCCGTCGAGGACGTCGTCGTTGGCGAGCTGTTCGGGAGCCAGGAGGATGAACTTCACCGCGCCCGCCGCCGCGTCGCCCAGCACCCGCTCGCGCTCCCCGTCGCTCAGCGTGGAGTTCAGGACCGCGGCGTCGCCGTCGCCCACGGACTCCATCTGGTCCTGCTGCAGGGCGATGGGCGGCGAGACGACCACGACGGGTCCCTCGAGCAGAAAGCCGGCGAGCTGGTAGACCGCGGATTTACCCGAGCCGGTCGACATCACGCAGAGCGTGTCGCGCCCGGAGAGGGCGGCGTCGACGGCCTCGAGCTGGCCGGGGCGCAGCGCGTCGTGGCCGAGCTTGTCCTCGAGGACGAGCTCGATGCTGCGACGGCTGGCGCTGTGGTCGACCGTCAAGACTGCGGGGGCGTCGGGGAACCCATGCAGGGCGTCCGGTCCAGGGGCGCGGCGGGATCAAGGAAGGGCGCGCTCACGGCCTCGTCCTTCGGCCACGCCCGGGCGGCGGGTGGGCCGCTCCCGGCTAGGCTCGCCTCGATGCCGACTCCGATCAGCCGCGCCGAAGCCTGGGACCTGCTCACCGAGTGGGTGGAGTCGAGCAGCCTGCGCAAGCACTGCCTCGCCGTGGAGGCGTCGATGCGCGCCGTCGCCCGCGAGCGTGGGGGGGACGAGGAGGCCTGGGGCGTCGCCGGCCTCCTGCACGACCTCGACTACGAGCGCTACCCCGACCTCGACACCGGCCACCCGCGCAAGGTGATCGAACTGCTCGAGGCGCGCGACGCCGAGCCCGAACTCGTCAACGCGATCGCCGCCCACGCGCCGTTCATGGGCGTGGTGCCGGAGACCGAGATGGCGCGTGCGCTGCTCGCCGTCGACGAGCTCTCCGGGTTCGTGGTCGCCGTCGCCTACGTGCGGCCGCAGGGCATCCACGGCATGACGCCCAAGAGCGTGAAGAAGAAGCTCAAGACGCCGGCGTTCGCCGCGGCGGTGTCGCGCGAGGACGTCGCCGCCGGCCCGGCGCAGCTCGGCCTGGAGCTCGACGAACTCATCGCGCTCGTGATCGGGGCGCTCGAGGCCGAGGCCGACGCGCTGGAACTGAACGGCAGCGAAGCCGCCTAGGCGATCGGACGCTCAGGCGGACGGCGCCATAGGCGACTTCGATCCGAAGTCGCCCTGGCGATCCGCGCGGCGGCGGAGCAGTTCGTCGACGAAGACCCACGCGAAGACGACGATCGTCGCGGCGACGAAGACGAGTCCGAGGACCGTCGCCAGCTGGATCAGCGTGGCCTCGACGGCCGGGTTCGGCGGCGAGTGCGTGGGCGCCGAGGCGACGACGCCTGAGACGCTCGAGGACAGGGCTGCGGCCATGCACCTGTCATCGGCGGGTGGTCGCGAAGGTTGACCCGATCCTTACGCCGCCGTCGTCACGACGACCGGGCCGCGGCGGTCGTGCTCGGCCCGGATGGCGCCGCGCTCCGCGGTCTCCGCATCGACGAACCGCTCGACGAGATGGAAGGCGAGATCGAGGCCCGACGTGACGCCGCCGGCGCTCACGATGTCGCCGTCGTCGACGACGCGGGCCTCCTCGCGCACGTCGGCGCCGTGCTCGCGGATGAAGTCGATCGCGCCGCGGTGCGTGATCGCCGGTCGGCCCTGCAGCAGGCCGGCCGCCGCGAGGAACACGGCGCCGGTGCAGACCGATGCGATCGTCGCTCCACCGGCGTGGAGGCGGGCGACGGCCTCCGTCACGGCGCCGCCCGCGAGCGCGAC
>JAURVW010000420.1 GCA_030655275.1 Solirubrobacteraceae bacterium | reverse complement strand
TGATCGACGTCGACCTGCACATGCACACCGACACCTCGCATGACTGCGCGACGCCCGTCGAGGTGCTCCTCGCGACGGCCCGCGAGCGGGGTCTGGGGGCGATCGCCGTCACCGACCACAACGAGATCGACGGCGCCCTGGAGGCGGCCGAGCTCGCGGCGCAGTACGGCATCAAGGTCATCGTGGGCGAGGAGGTGAAGACCGCGTCGCAGGGCGAGGTGATCGGTCTGTTCATCAAGGAGAAGATTCCGCGCGGACTCACGCTGCAGGAGACGATCGCGGAGATCAAGCGCCAGGGCGGCGTCGTGTACGTGCCGCACCCGTTCGACCGCATGCACTCGGTGCCGGACTACGAGCACCTCCTCGACGTGCTCGACGACATCGACGCGATCGAGATCTTCAACCCGCGCGTCGCCGTCGGTGCCTTCAACGACGAGGCCCGTCGCTTCGCCCAGAAGTACCGCCTCGCGATGGGTGCCGGCTCCGACGCGCACGTCGCCCAGGGGCTCGGCTCCGTGCGCGTGCGCATGCCCGACTTCGACGGCCCGGAGGAGTTCCTCGCGGGCCTGCGTCTCGCGGAGATCGCGCCGCGCCCGGCCAGCCTCCTCTACGTGCAGGCGCTCAAGTTCCTGGAGACGAAGGCCACGCCGCCGTCCACGCGCCGCGCGCTCAACCAGCGCCGCGTGCGCCGCGCCAACCGCAGCTAGTTGGCCCTCAGAGGTGGTCGCAGGTGCGGGGCTGCCCTCCACCTCCGACCACCTCTGAGCCGCGGCGCTACTCCGAGCGCAGCGAGGCCGGTGAGGCGACGCGCCGCAGGAGCGGAAGCGCTGCGGCGGTGACCACGCCGATGAGGCCGCAGCCCACCGCCAGCAGTCCGAGCACACTGGGGACGTCGACCTGGACGGGCGCGCCCTGGACCCAGACGAACGCCGACCCGAGCCCGATGCCGGTCACCGTGGCCAACGCGAGGCCGAGGAGCATCGGGATCGCGACCTGCCAGCCGACGGCTCGCCGTAGCGTCGCGCGCGGGGTGCCGAAGGCGGCGAGGGTCGCGAGGGTGCGGCGGCGCTCGCCGAGCTGCTCGAGGGTGGTGACCGCGAGGCTCTCTGCGATCAACAGGAGCAGCATCGACGAGCCCGCGAGCAGGATGCGCCGCACGACGGTCACCTCGCGCTCCTCCTGCGCGCGCGACGGATCCCAGGTCGACGCGAAGAGATCGAACTGCGCGACGGTGGCCTCGAGTCGCTGCCGGGCGTCGGGGTCGCTGGGATCGAGGTGCACGGCGCCGGTGAACTCGACGTCGCCGTTGACCGGCGGTGTCGTCACGCTCGGGGTCACGTAGATGCCGGGGCGTGGTTGGCCGGAGGCATCGAGCCGAGCCGCGACCGTGGTCGCGTCGACCGGGGCCCGCCAGCGATCTTGGCCCGCGCCTCGGCTCTTCAGGATCCGGACCTCGCCGCCGGCCTTCGGCAGCGCCGTGGACTGCACGACGGCCTGTCCGCCGATCGTTTGCGTCGTCGGCGGGACGTCGGCGATGAAGGCGTCGCCATCGTGGCAGGCCCCGATCTCCGCGAACTCACGCAGGTCGTCGCACGTGCCGGTGACCAGCGCGGCGCCGATGGCGCCGGGCGTGTCGAGGTAGCGCGTGGCGAGCACGCTCACGCCGGTCACGCCCTCCGTGCGGCGCAGGGAAGCGCGCAGCGCTCCGCGCTTCTCCGCCGGGCCCGTCCACGACACGATCGCATCGGCGGTCGACGGCTTCGCCGCGCTGCTCGACCAGGCGGTCTGCTGCGGGCCGGCGCTCGCGAAGAGCATCTGCAGCGCGATCGCGCCTGCGACCGCGACCGCCACGCCGCTCACGATCCGGGCGGCGGTCGCCGAGTCGCTGCCGAGCGTGCGGAGCGCCAGCTGCGAGCTGACGCTCCAGCCGGGGGCGCGGCGCACGAGCGCGTCGATGAGCCAGGGCAACAGGAGCACGACGCCGAGGAGCACGAGCAGCGTGCCGGCGGTGAAGCGGAGGTCGCTCGCCTCCTCGGACCCGGTGAGCAGGAGGGCGAATCCGGCGGCCGCCGGCAACGGTCGCCACCAGAGCCTGCGGCGCGGCTGCCCACCGCGACGCGACACGGCGAGCGGCTCGACGGCGACGCGACGCATCGAGAACACGGTCGCGCCGATCGTGGTGGCGAGCACGCCGACCACCATCAGTGCCGTGAGCACGAGGCTCGGGCGCAGGTCGGAGCCCTGCAGGCTCAGGGAGAACACGGTCACGCGGTCGACGAACACGCGCCCCACGAGGAAGATCGCGGCCCCGACGACCAGTCCGGCGACCGTGCCGGCCAGGGCCTCGCCCGCGGCGATGCGAACCGTCTCGCGGCGGCTGCCGCCGAGGAGCCGGAGCGCGGCGAGCCGACGGTCGCGGCGTGCGCTGCCGAAGCGGGCGGCCGTCGCGACGAGGATCGCGATCGGAAAGAGCAGCACGACGGCCCCGATGAGCAGGACGAACCGCAGCGCCGAGGAGATCTCCCCGTCGCCGGGCGAGCCGAAGGCCTCGATATGGGCGACGTCGCCGCGCTCGAGTCCCCGCTCGGAGAGTTCGGTGGAGCCGGCGTACCAGCGCAGGTCGTTCGGACCCGGAAGGGCGTCGCGGTCGATCTGCCCGATCACGCGGCCGGGCAGGCGCTGGCGCAGGAGGTCGCCGCCGGGACCGGCGAGCCGGCCCGCGAGCGCGGGCGAGACGGCCACCTCGCCCGGGCCGGGGGCCGTACGCAGGCCGGGCGGCGCCGGGGCCACGGGCCCCTGCTTCTGGATCAGGATCCCGAGCACCTCGGGCCCGCGGAAGTTTCCGTAGATCCGGGCGACGAGCGCGCCGCTATCGGCCTGCAGGAGGCGCTGTTCGGCCTCACGGCGCTCGGCGTCGGAGTTCGCCGCTGGCGGCGACCACGACCACGAGGCGGCCTCGGCGCGCCG
>JAURVW010000419.1 GCA_030655275.1 Solirubrobacteraceae bacterium | reverse complement strand
ACACCACCAACTGCGCCGACCGCAGCGACCTCGTCGCGCTGGCCCAGGCCCGGGGCAAGGTCGTCGACCACGCCGGCGCGCTCTGCACCCACGACCTCACGCTGCGCGACCTCACGCGGCTGCGCGCCCGGCAGCGTTGGCGCCATCGCCCGATCAACCACGACGACCTGTTCATGGTGCCGTCGCTCCAGCAGGTGCTCGGGCTCGTGCGTCGCTCCCGCACGCTCGACGGCCGCGTTCCGGCGATCCACATCGAGCTCAAGGACGCGGCCCGCCACGACGAGCTGGGGCTCCCGCTCGAGCGCGAACTCGTCCGCGACCTCGCCTCGCAGGGCTGGAACCGCTCCGACGCGCCCGTGCTCGTGCAGAGCTTCGAGGCCGACAGCCTCCTGCTGCTCGCGGGACGCAGCTCCGTCCCGCTCCTCCAGCTCGCCCGGCTCGACGACGACGGCCTGGCGCGCTGCAGCAATCGCGGACTCGAGGCCATCGCGACCTACGCGGTCGGACTCGGCGTCTCGCTCGAACTGCTCGCCGAGGTCGGCGGCGACCTCATCGCCCGGGCCCAGGCCCGCGGCCTGGTGGTGCACGTCTACACCTTCTCCGACGATGACCCGACGCAGGTCGACACCGACGCCGCCTACGAGGCCACGCTCGAGCTCGGCGCCGACGCACTGATCACCGACTTCGCCGACTCAGCGGTGCGCGCCCGCGACCGCTGGGCTTCCGGCCAGGCCCGGCCGGGGCGCTGACCGAGTCCGGCGCGACCCCAGCGTCAGTCGACGGGGATCGGACCGCGGTCGGGGTCGGTGGAGACCGGGGCGTCGACGCGCCGGCGCATCTCGTGCTCATGGGACATGCGGCGCAGGGCCATGAAGGCCGCGCCGAAGATCACCGAGCCGACGGTGACGGCCTCCGCCGACCGCGCCGGATCCTCGACGGGCCCCGTGATCGCGATCTCGATCTCCGCGAGTTCGTAGGCGAGGCGCGCGTGTTCGTAGAACGACATCGGGTCGTCGGCGATCCCGAGCTGCCACAGCGCGTGGAGGGCCTCGGCGAGGTCGGCGCGAGCCGGGGCGTCCGGCGCGACCTCCAGGCCGAGCGAGTCGACGAATCCGTCCGCCGCGATACGGGCTTCGGCGAGGCCTCGGCCGCCGTCCGAGGGTCCGTCGGCTTCCGGCTCGGGCGTGCGTGAACCCGGGCGGCCCGGACTCGGCAACGCGTAGCTCACCGCGCGCGTGAGGTCGAGTGGATCGGAGGGCGGCTCGACCGACTCCCCCGCATCGATGACCGCCGCCACACGTCGCAGCTGCGCGATCGACAGTCCACCGACGTCGGCGAGCACCCCGATCACGCGCAGACGCCGCAGGTGCTCGGCGCCATAGAGCGCCTGCGTCCTGGCGGTCGCCTCGCCCGGCGGCAGGAGCCCCTCCCGCAGGTAGTACTTGATGGTGCCGACCGGCACCCCGCTGTGGCGGCTGAGCTCACCGATGCGGAACGGTCCCTCGGGCCCCGGGGCAGGCGGTCCCGCCGGAAAGGGGTTGAACGCCTCGCGCAGCTCCGGCGTGATCGGGGTGAACGTGAGTCGGTTGACGGCCACGTTGGAAAGTGTAACTTTCTTTATTGGAAACCGGCGCTTTCCAGTTCCGCGACCTGCGCCAGGAGCCCGACATGCCCGATCGCCTTCGCCCCATGACCGCCGTCGACGATGGTGAGGTCGTCGTCTTCCTCATCGGCATGACCTTCAACCGCCTCTGGAAGCCGAAGTCGTGGTGGCCGGTGTTCGTCGCGATGCCAAAGATGCTGCGGGAGCTGTCGACCACCCCGGAGCTCGGCCTGCTGTCGTCGCGGATGATGATCGACCGCCACGGTCCCACCCTCGTCCAGTACTGGCGCAGTCACGACCACCTGGAGGCGTTCGCCCGCGCGAAGGACCGCAAGCACCTACCGGCCTGGTCGGCCTTCTACAAGTCCCCCGCGGCGAGCAACGGCGACGTGGGCATCTGGCACGAGACGTTCGTGACGCAGCCCTCCGATCGCGAGACCATCTACTTCGCCACGCCGCGCTTCGGCTTCGCCGACGCCGCCGCGCGCGTCGAGCCGATCGGCCCCGGGCAGGAGACCTCCCGCAAGCGCCGCGACGACCAACGTGTCAACGATCCGGGCTCGATCCCCGCAGCCTGAGCCGGGGTGCCGACCTACCCTGTCGGCATGGCCTCCCCCAGCACCGACCTGTTGATCGACGGCGAGCGCGTAGAGGGCGCCGGCGCACCACTGGCCGTCGAGAACCCGGCCACCGAGGAGACCGTCGCCATCGTCGGTTCGGCCTCGGAGGAGCAGGTACGCGCGGCGACCGCGGCCGCCGTGCGCGGCCAGGAGGCCTGGAGCCGGATCGCCGCCGCCGAGCGGGCCGAGCTGCTGCACGAGATCGCCGCCGGACTGCGCGCCCGCACCGACGAATTCGCGGCGCTCATGACGTCCGAAGGTGGCAAGCCGCTCGTCGAGAATGCCGACGAGGTCGGCTGGACGGCCAGCGCGTTCAGCTTCTACGCCGAGCTCGCCCGCACGCAGATCGGCCGGGTGATCCCACCCGTCGAGACCCACCAGCTCGCGATGGTGGTGAAGGAACCGCTCGGCGTGGTCGGTGCGATCGTGCCGTGGAACTACCCGCTGCTCCTGCTCGCGTGGAAGCTCGCGCCCGCGCTCGCCGCAGGCAACGCGGTGGTCTGCAAGCCGTCCGAGCTCACGCCGCTCTCCACGCTCGCGCTCGCCCCGCTCTTTCATGCCCTGCCTCCGGGCACCGTGCAGCTCCTGGCCGGAGCCGGCGAGGTCGGCTCGGCGCTCGTGCAGGATCCGCGCGTGGACGGCATCGCCTTCACCGGCTCGACCGAGACCGGCAAGGCCATCGCTCGCGCCGCCATCGACCGGATGGCTCGCGTGAATCTCGAGATGGGCGGCAAGGACGCGCTGATCGTCTGTCCGGACGTCAGTGGTGAGGCGCTGCAGATCGCGGCGGAGGGCGCGGCCTGGGCGTCGTTCCTCAACGCCGGGCAGGTCTGCACCTCCACCGAACGCATCTACGTGCATGCGTCCCGCTACGACGAGTTCGTCGCGGCCTTCGTCGCGTACACCGGTACGCTGCGGATCGGCGATCCGACGCAGCCGACCACCGATGTGGGTCCGATGGTGTCGGCGGCGCAGCGCGCCAAAGCGGCCGCGCACGTCGAAGCCGCCGTCGCCGCCGGCGCCGAACTGCTGATCGGCGGCGACCGCGCCGGCCACGAGCGCGGGCACTTCCTCTCCCCGGCCGTGCTCACGGGCGTGCCGGCCGAGGCGGCCGTGCTGCGCGCCGAGACGTTCGGACCGGTCGCACCGATCGTGCGGGTCGGGTCGGTCGACGAGGCCGTCGCCCTCGCCAACGGCTCCCAGTACGGGCTCGGCGTGAACGTGTACACGACCGACCTCGAGACCTCGATCGGTCTCAGCCGCCGCCTGAAGGCCGGCACCGTGTGGATCAACGACCCGCTCACCGACAACGACGCCGGTCCGTTCGGCGGATTCAAGCAGTCGGGGCTCGGCCGCGAACTGGGGCCGGAGGGCCTGGAGGCGTTCCAGGAGACGAAGCACGTGCACCTCGATCCGCGGATCGAGCGCAAGGACTGGTGGTACCCCTACGGGCGCTGAGTCAGATGATGGTGCGCACCGCGCCGCCGTCGACCGACCAGACCGCGCCGACCACGTTGGCGGCGCGTGGCGAGCAGAGGAAGACGGCGATGTCGGCGACCTCGCCGGGTGTGCCGACGCGGCCGAGCGGGAGCGCCGCGCCCATCGCCTCGACGGCCTCCTCGGCGGTGCCGCCCTTGCGCGCGGCGACCTGGTCGCCCATGCCACCTGGCTCCGTCCACAGCTCGGTCGAGGCGGGGCCGGGGGCGATGGCGTTCACGAGCACGCCGCGCGGCGCCCAGTGCTCGGCGAAGGCGCGGCTGAGCGCGAGCTGGCCGCTCTTCGCCACGCCGTAGGCGGGGTTCTGCGACGAGGGCCGCCGACCCGAGCTCGAGGTGACGTTCACGATGCGACCGAATCCGGCCGCGGCCATCACGGGCGCGGCGGCTCGCATGAGGCGCATCGGGGCGTGGACGTGCTGCTCCCATTGGTCGAGCCAGTCGTGGTCGGTGAGCTCGTCCATCGGCAGCACCTTCGTGCCGCCGGCGTTGTTGACGAGCACGTCGACCCGACCGAAGCGCCCGCGGCAGGCCGTGACGATCTTCTCGGCGGCGCCGGCGTGGGTGACGTCGACGGCGAGCGTGGCGACGTGCGGCCCGTTCAGACGGTCGGCGGCCTCGTGCAACGCGTGACCGTCGCGGGCCACGAGCAGGAGGCACGCACCCTCTTCGACGAGGCGCTCGGCGATCGCGTACCCGAAGCCGCGGGAGCCGCCGGTGACGATGCACGCCCGGCCCTTCAGCTGCAGATCCATGACGGCAGCGTAGTCGGGCGTCGCCCCGCCACGCCCTGGTTCGCGCCCACTCCGGGATTCGGTCGGCTCGCGGCGCGGCGCGTCACGGCAGCTTCACGACTCGTTGCCACGAGGGTCACATCGCCGGCGGCGGGAGCCGTCACGCTCGCCGCTCCCGCACCGTCCCAGGAGTCCTCCCCATGTCGCTTCCGATCCGCACCGGCCGACGCGTCGCGTTGGCCTCGGCGTTTGCCGCGCTCGCGCTGCCGTCCGCCCTTCTCTCCGCCGCCTCCCCGGTCACGGCGCAGCCGCAGCCCAAGGCGAAGGCCGCGACGTGGAACTGGCCGTCGATCAAGTCGAAGGTACCGCTCGTGATCGGTCATCGCGGCGGGTCCGGCTACCTGCCCGAGCACACGCTCGCCTCCTACTCGCTCGCGATCACGCAGGGCGCCGACTACATCGAGGCCGATCTGGTCTCCACGAAGGACGGAGCGCTCATCTCGCGCCACGAGCCGAACCTGATCGGCACGACCGACGTCGCCAAGCGACCGGAGTTCGCGAGCCGCAAGCGCACCGTGAACGTCGACGGCGTGCCGGAGGAGGGCTTCTTCGCCTCGGACTTCACGCTTGCCGAGATCAAGACGCTCCGCGCGATCCAGCGCCTCCCCGACCGTGGCCAGGCCTACGACGGTCGCTTCACGGTGCCCACCTTCGAGGAGATGATCGAGCTGGCGAAGCGCCGCAGCCGCAGCACGGGCCGCACCATCGGCGTCTACGCCGAGACGAAGCACCCCACGCTCCACAAGCAGCTCGGACTGCCGCTGGAGCCGAAGGTCGTCGCCGTCCTCAAGAAGGAGGGCCTGAACACCAGGAGCTCGCCGGTCTTCCTGCAGAGCTTCGAGCCCAGAAGCCTGAAGACGCTCAAGAAGCTCTCGCCCGTCAAGCGCGTGCAGCTCATCGACGGTGGCGGCGTGGCCGACGACGGCGCCATCACGTTCGCCCCGCCGAGCGACCGCCCGTACGACTGGACCGCCTCCGGTGATCCGGGCCTCACGTCGCGCACCTACGGCCAGATGGTGACCGATCCCGGCCTCGACGAGATCAGCTCCTACGCCGACGGCATCGGCCCGTGGAAGCGCTACATCGTGAGCACGAAGGCCGATGCCACGCTCACCACGCCGGGTGAGTCGGCGCGGCGCACCGCACCGCCGAGCAACCTGGTGCAGCGCGCGCACCGCCGCGGCCTGATCGTGCATCCGTTCACGTTCCGTAGCGAGCAGAAGTACCTCGCGGCCGACTACGGCACGAACCCGGTCGAGGAGTACCGCCAGTTCTTCGAGCTCGGCGTCGACGGCGTGTTCAGCGACTTCCCGGACACGGCCGTCACCGCCCGGACGCTGCTCGGCATCGACAAGCTCGCCGCCTCCTAGCGACGAGCCGCGACCGGGGCAGCGGGGTCGACCTGCTGCCCCGGCCCAGAGGTCACTCCGCTCTTGCGTGTCACAACGCCGGCGCCCATCTCGTCGGAGGTCATGAGCGGGTCGCAACCGGCGCCCCGCACCGCTCAGGAGCAGCACGCATGCCCAAGAAGATCGTCGTCATCGGTGGCACCGGCCTCGTCGGATCGCAGGTGATCCGTCAGCTCAAGGACCACGGCCACGAAGCCGTCTCCGCCACGCCCGGCTCGGGCGCCGACGCGGTCACCGGAGAGGGCCTGACCGACGTGTTCGCCGGCGCCGACGTCGTCGTCGACCTCTCGAACTCCCCGTCGTTCGCCGACGACGACGTCCTCGCGTTCTTCACCGCGTCGACCACCAACCTCACGGCCGCCGCGCGGGCCGAGGGCGTCGGGCACTACGTCGCGCTGTCGGTCGTCGGCTCGCGGGGCCTGCCGGACTCCGGCTACCTCCGCGCGAAGGTGGCCCAGGAAGACCTCATCCTCGCGTCCGGATTGCCGTACTCGCTCGTGCACGCCACGCAGTTCTTCGAGTTCGCCGGGTCGATGGCTGCGGCCGGTACCGTCGACGGTGAGGTTCGGCTGCCCGACGCGCTCGTGCAGCCGATCGCGTCCGCCGACGTCGCCACCGTGGTGGCCCGTACGGCCGCCGGCGACCCGCGCAACGGCGGATTCGACATCGCCGGTCCCGAGGCGTTGCGGTTCGGCGACTTCATCAAGGTCGCGCTCGAGTCGGTCGGCGACGACCGCGCCATCGTGGTCGACCCGGCGGCGGAGTACTTCGGGACGCGCCTGCAGGAGCGCTCGCTCGTCCCGGCGGAGAACGGCGACGCCGAGCTCACGCCGACGCGGTTCGCGGCCTGGCTCGACGCCAATACGCTGCGCGTCTGATCAGCGGCAAGCCCGACGCCGCCGTTCTTCCCATGCCCGTCTCCCCCACCTGCGATCGCGACTACGCCTCACCCCGCCGCGCGGCGTTCGCGATCGGGTACCGGATGCTGGGCTCCGTCGACGACGCCGAGGACATCGCCCAGGAGACCGTCTCCCGCCTCGCGCGGGAGACGGAACCGCCGACGAACGCCGATGCGTGGGCGACGACCGTCGCGACCCGGTTGTCGATCGACACGCTGCGCTCGGCCCGGGTACGGCGTGAGACCTACGTGGGGACGTGGCTGCCGGAACCGCTCCTCGCCGATCCCTCGCCCGGCCCGGCCGACCGCGCCGAGCTCGCCGACTCCCTCTCGCAGGCCCTGCTGATCGCCCTCGAGCGGCTCTCTCCCGTGGAGCGGGCGGCGTTCCTGTTGCGCGAGGCGTTCGACTACGACTACGCCCAGATCGCGCCGATCATCGACCGCACGGAAGCGAACGCCCGCCAGCTCGTGGCCCGCGCCAAGAAGCACGTCGGCGCGGGCAAGCCGCGCTTCGATCCCGACGACGCCGCGCGCGACCGGCTCTTCGCGGAGTTCCTCGCGGCGGTCGACGGTGGCGACCTCGATGGTCTCGAGCGGCTGCTCGCCGACGACGTGACCTTGTGGGGCGACGGCGGCGGCAAGGTGATGAGCGCGCGCCGGCCGGTGCACGGCCTCGCCGACGTGGCCCGGTTCCTCGTCCACACGACTCGCTGGACAGCCTCACATCTCGCACCCGGCGGCCTCGACGCGCAGGTCGCCCAGCTCAACGGTCAGCCCGGCCAGATCCTGCGCGAGCCCACCGGTGAGGTGTTCATGGCGCTGTCGGTCGACGTCGTCGACGGAAAGATCGCCGCGATCCGGATCGTGCGCAACCCCGAAAAGCTTCGGCATCTGGCGGCGCACACCGCCTGAGTCCCAGGACTCCGACGGCGGTTCCCAGGCTTGCCTCGGAGACCGATGAGTTTCGTCTGCAGCGTCGGTCTGGTGATGGGAGGCCGCTCGGACCGGTCGGCCTCGAGAAAGTCAGGAACACCACATGGCGATCAAACGCATGGACCACGTCGGCATCGTCGTGAGCGACCTGGACGCCGCGACGGCGTTCTTCGTCGAACTCGGCTTCGAGGAGCAGGGCTCAGGGCGGGTCGGTGGCGACCTCGTCGCGCGGATCGTGGGCCTGCCGGGCGTGCAGTCGGACTTCGCCATGCTCAAGACGCCCGACGGCCTTCACGGAATCGAGCTCATCCGATTCGTCTCCCCAAGCGTGCTGGACGGCGCCAGCCAGGCCCCGGCGAACTCGCTCGGCCTGCGACACGTCTGCTTCGAAGTCGACGACATCCACGATGTGGTCGGTCGGCTCGAGCAGCACGGCGGCGAGCTGATCGGGGAGATCGTCGACTACGAAGGCTTCTATCTCCTCTGCTACCTGCGCGGACCCGAAGGCATCATCGTGGAGCTCGCCCAGGCGGTCGGCGCCTCCGAACAGGCACAGGAGAGACTGACCGCGCACATCCGTTGACCGTGGCGGCGCTGCTGCCGGACGCCTCATCTCGGTCCCGGCACGCGCCTCCCCCGGCAAGCAGACGACTCAGCGCGCGGAGCCGCCGCCTGACGCGTTGAGCTCGTCCGTGATCTCGCCGACGAGCTCCTCGAGCACGTCCTCGAGGGCGACGAGGCCGAGCACCTCTCCACCGCCGTCGGTCACGATCGCCAGGTGGGCGCCGGTGCGCTGCAGCGTCGAAAGGACGCCGCGCAGCGGGTCGCCGACGTCGACGCTCGGCAGCGGGCGGACGAGGTCGGATGCGGTCGGCTCGTTGAGGGCCTCGTCGTCGGTGCGCAGCACGTCCTTGAGGTGCAGGTAGCCCGAGAGCACGCCGTCCTCGTCCTCGACCGGGAACCGGGAAAAGCCGGTTCTCGACGACTCGAGCTCGAGTGCCCGCGGCGTCACGTGCACGGGCACGGTGACGATCTCGTCCAGTGGCAGCAGCACGCGCTGGGCGGTGCGCTGCTCGAAGTCGAGGGCGCCCTTGAGCAACTGCTCCTCGCCGAGGTCGAGCAGACCCTCCGCGCGCGACTCGGCCACGAGCCCGGCGACCTCGTCGCGGGTGAACGCGCTCGTCACCTCGTCTCGCGGCTGGACGCGGAGGAGGCGCAGCACGAAGTTGGCGAACGCGTTGAGCCCGATGATGAACGGGCCGAGCAGGCGCACGATGAACACGAGCGGCGGGCCGAGGATCAATGCGGCGCGGTCGGGAGCAGCGAGGGCGAAGTTCTTCGGCACCATCTCGCCGATCACGACGTGCAGGTACACGACGATGCTCAGCGCCACCACGAAGGAGACGGGGTGCAGCGCCGACTCGGGCACGCCGAGCGACCCGAACGGTCCTTCGAGCAGGTGCGCGACGGCCGGCTCGCCGAGCGAACCGAGTCCCAGCGAGCAGATGGTGATGCCGAGCTGGGCGCCTGCCATCATCAGCGACACGTTCTCCATCGCGCCGAGCGTGGTGCGCGCGGCGCGCGAGCCCTCCAGGGCCTTCGGCTCGATGTTGGTGCGACGGGCCGAGATCAGCGCGAACTCGGCGCCGACGAAGAACGCATTGAGGAACAGGAGCAGGACGGTCAGGCCGACGAGGGTCACATCGCTCATCGCGCGTCCTCCCCGTTGGCGCGACGATGCTCGTCGCGGCGATGGTGCTCGTCCTGGCGACGGTGCTCGTCGTCCTCGAACTCGTCGTCGGGGTCGAGCTCGGGGATTTCCTCCAGCTCGAGGTGCACACGGTCGACGCGCAGGCCGTGCATCGCCATCGCGATGAGCTTCACGCGGACATCCGCGTGCTCGAAGCGCTCGATGACGAACTCGACCTCGTCGCCCTCGTCGGGAATCCGGCCGAGGTGGAGCGTGAGCAGGCCGGCCAGCGTCTCGTAGTCCTCGTCCTCGGGCAGCCGCACGCCGACGATCTCGGAGACCTCGTCAGGCCGCAGCAGCCCCGAGAGGTCCCACGTGCCGTCGGGCTCCTGGCGGGCCGAGGCGTCGGCGTTGTCGTGCTCGTCGACCACGTCACCGACGAGTTCCTCGACGAGGTCCTCCATCGTCACGACGCCGTCGACGCCGCCGAACTCGTCGATCACGACCGCCATCTGCAGGCGGCCCTCGCGGAGCATCTCCAGGAGGTCGTCGAGCTCGATCGAGGACGGCACGACGACCGGCTCGACCATGATGTCGCTCACGCTCACGCGCTCGCGGTCCTCGGGATCCACGTCGACGACGTGCTTGACGTGCACGATGCCGATCACCTGGTCGACGCCCTCCGGCACGACCGGAAAGCGCGAGTGGCCCGTCTCGTTGGCCAGCGCGTAGACGTCGTTGAGCGGCTGCAGGGG
>JAURVW010000391.1 GCA_030655275.1 Solirubrobacteraceae bacterium | reverse complement strand
CGGTGCACGAACCCTCGTGCTCTGCAATCCGCACAACCCGACCGGCACGATCATCGAGCGCGCGGAGCTCGAGGCGATCGCCGAGATCGTGGAACGGCACGGCGGGCGGGTGTTCGCCGCTGAGATCCATGCGCCGCTGCGCTACGACGGCCGGCCGTTCGTGCCGTACGCGTCGGTGTCGGAAGCGACCGCGGCGCACACCATCACCGGCACGAGTGCGTCGAAGGCGTGGAACATCCCGGGCCTGAAGACGGCGCAGCTGATCACCTCGAACGACGTCGATCAGGAGCTCTATAAGAGGTTCGGCTTCGCGGTGCAGCACGGCGCCGCCACGCTCGGGGTCATCGCGTCGACAGCGGCGTATCGGCGCGGTCGCCCCTGGCTCACCGGCGTCCTCGACTACCTCGACGGCTCGCGCCGTGCCCTGGCCGAACTCGTCGAGGCGCAGCTGCCCGGCGCGGTGTTCCGCGTGCCGGAGGCGACGTACATCGGCTGGATCGACGCCAGGGCGCTCGAGATCGACGGCCCGCCGGCCGCCTTCTTCCGGGACCAGGCCGGGGTGGTGCTCACCGAGGGGAAGCTCCTCGGAAAGGGGTACGAGGGGTTCGTGCGCGTCGTTTTCGCCACCCCGCGACCGATCCTGACCGAGGCGCTCGAGTCGATGGGCGCGGCCCTGCTGCGCAGTCGCCACCGTCGCTGAAGCAGAGGCATCTCGGCGGCAACGGATGCTCTGTCAAGGGGCTCTCGACTGTCCGCGGTCTGGCATAGAAAGGAGTGCGAGAGAAGGGGCACGGCATGGCCGCAGGCGACATCGAGACTTTCCAGCGCGACGGGATCTGGTTCAACCGCATCGAGGGCGAGTCGATCACTCTCGGCAGCAGCTTCATGACCGAGGCGGAGGCCGTGAAGGTCGGGCGCGGGGCCGCAACCGCGCGTCAGGTCGCGCACACCGTTCGCACGGAAGAAGGACCATCGGCGGACGCCCACGCGTTCGAGCGCCATCCGCGTGATCTGATCGGGTGATGGGCGCGTCGGGCGAGCTATCCGACCATGCCGCGAAGCGGAGCATGCTCCTGCAGGCATGCGTCAATGGAGCCCGCGATGTGGCGCAGCATCCGTGGTTGAGTATCGACCCTACGGTCGTCGCCGATGACGCGGCGCGCGCCG
>JAURVW010000374.1 GCA_030655275.1 Solirubrobacteraceae bacterium | reverse complement strand
CCGAACGAGATCATCAACAAGCCGGGAGCCCTCGACTCGTCCGAGTGGGAGCTGATCCGCATGCATCCGGAGTACGGGCAGGAGATGCTCGACCGGGTGGGCGGCGCGCTGACCGACGCCGGGCGGATCGTTCGCGCCCATCACGAGCGTTGGGACGGCATGGGGTACCCCGACCGCCTCCGGGAAGATGCCATCCCGATCGCCGCCCGCATCATCACCGTCTGCGACTCCTTCAGTGCCATGACGACCACGAGGTCGTACAGCCGCGCAATGAGCAGGGCCGACGCCCTCGCCGAGCTGGAACGCTGCTCCGGCACCCAGTTCGATCCCCGGGTCGTCGAGGCGGTGTTCGCGCTCACCGAGCGCAACCCCGACTTCCTCTCCGCGAACCGGTCCGTCCAGGTCCGGGCGATGTCGCCGGTCGCCGCAGCCCTCGGCTTGCGCAGCTTGGCCTAGCGACTCCAGCAGGCGCTCCTCGCGGCGGCTGCACCTCCACGCCCGGCGCCCCGACCCCGGCGGTCCGACCGACTGCCGCCCCTCTGGTCTGCTCCGCTGCTGATCGATGCACTTGGCCCGGGCCAAGCGGATGATTCGCGTGTGTGTCTGGGGACACCCACTTGTGGAACGCCCCGCCTCAGGATTCGCACCGAGGTCGCACAGGTGTTCGACGAACGGGCCCAGGACGGCCGCACGACCCCGGATCGGGGGACGGCTCGTAGCAGGTGCACCCGTAGGTTTTGGGTCTCTGTGTGGCCTGTCACCGACAGCGTGTGCGGCGTTCGTGACGAGATGACGGGCTTAGTTGAGCCTTGCTCAATAGCCATTTTTGGCCCTTCACAACGCGATGAACCGCAAAGTAGCTTGCGGCCCGTGCCCCCCGCACTCCGCTCACGACCGTTCCGCTGGATCGGCTCGCTCTACTCCGCTGCGCTCGTCCTCGAGTGGGTCGGAAGCATCGCGCTCATGGTGCTCGTGTACGAGCACACGCAGAGCACCACCGCCGCCGCGGTCCTGCTCGTGTGCAAGCAGGTCGTCCCCGGCGCGCTGATCCCGCTCGCGGGAGCGACGCTCGACCGCCTGCCGCTGGTCCGCACGCTCTCGGTGTCGTTCGTCGTCCAGGCCACCTTCGTGTTCTGCATGGCGGCCCTCGGCGTGGGCCCGCTGCTCTTCGTCCTGGCCGCCTTCGCCGGCTTCTCCGGGGGCATCATCCGCTCGCTCCTGCGCGCCGGTGTCGCACGAGCCCTTCCGGACGACCTGCTCGTCTCGGGCAATGCCGTGATCAACATCGCGATGGGCCTCGCGGGCTTCGCGGGCCCGGCGCTGGGCGCCGCCCTGGTGAGCGTCGGTGGCTCTCAGCTGGCGCTGCAGGTCGTGGCGGCCGGTCTTGCGCTCTGCGGGACGCTGGCGGTGTTCCTCCCGGCCGTCGAGACCCGCACGGCTTCCTCCGAGGCGTCTCCTTCCGACGCGTCCGAGGCGGCCTCGTTCGAGGATGACGCGGTTCCCATGCTGCCGTTGGCCGGCCTGCTCGGGCTCGTCGGATTCGTCACCTGCGTGTTCGCCATGGACGAGCCGGCGCTTCTGGCCTTCAGCGAGAAGGCGCTCGGTGCCGGCGTCGGCGGATACAGCGCGATCATCATCGCCTGGGGCATCGGCATCACGCTCGGCAGCCTGCTGTTCACGCGCCTCACCCACTGGCCGCTGCTCCGGGTCTACGTCGTCGCCACGGCGCTGGCTGGCCTCGGCTATGTCGGCCTGGGTCTGGCCCCGTCGATCACCATTGCGTGCCTCGTGGCCGTCGTCGGCGGGATCGGCAACGGCATGGACTGGGTCGCCATCGTCACGCTCGTCCAGCGGGCCGCACCGCGCGGCCGGGAGGCCTGGGCGGCGACCCGTCTCGAGGCCGTCGCCACGGCCGGCCCGGGCCTCGGCGTGCTGGCCGGCGGCATCCTCGCCGATGCGGTCTCGCCGCGCGCGTCGATCGTGATCCCGGGCCTGCTGGCCCTCTCCGCGCTCCTGATCGCTGCAGCATTCCTGCGGCTCCGCGCGCCCCGCCGGCCGGTGTCCTCGCGACCGGCCCGGGAAGCCAAAGACTTGTCCCCATCGATCCACGGAGGCCAGGCATGACGTTCCGTCGTCACTAGCCCCCGTCGCTACGTGCTCTCGGGTACGTGGTCCCCACCCGGGAGGCCTCACCGGGCCTCTCGCCATCCCCCACCCCGACGAACCCACGGGTTCGATGGGGCCTCGCTGCCCGGTCCTTGTCACCGGCCGGACAGCGGGTGTCCGCTCACAAACATCTGGAGTCAACATGCCGCCGCGCATCCGCTAGTTCGCTGAACGGGCATCCCCATGCCCTCACAGCCACTCCGGGAATCGAAGCTGTCCGCTCGCTCTCGGAGGTCCCCCGCCTCTAGGCGCACATCCCGAATCCGCATGGTGTCCACTCTCGGACGATCAGACGGTGCCGGGCGCGGTCAGAAGGGTCGTCCGCCCCCTGACCGCATCCTCACCTCGATGGGCCGCCTCGTGCGGCCCATCGTCGTTGTGGGGAGCGATCGACGAGATCGCGACCCGAAACCGGAGCCGGCGATCGGGCCGCCGGCCCGCCCGCGGCCTACTCCGCGTCGGTGATCGACGCTCTCAGCAGCGCGAGCTCGGCGAAGGGCGTGAGCAGCGCCGCGATCGACTTCGCGGTCGCCGCGGTGTCGCCGTCGTCCGGCAGGGCCGCATGGCTGATGGCGAGGCGCACGAGCTGCTCGGCGAGGAGCTGCACGTCGGCCGGCATGGCGTTCGGCCACTTGGCCCCGATCGCAGCCGCGAGGCGATAGGCGGCGATCTGGAGGACCGGGCCGCCGCGGGTGGTGACGAGGGCGAGGAGTCCGTCGGGATCCTCGCCGGAGAGCACGGTCACCGCGAGCGGGTCTTCCGCGATGGTCTCCAGGAACACGAGGAACGCATGCTCGATCGTGATCGCGGGCTCCGGTCCGGCCGTCTCGATGGCGTGGTCGACGGCGCTCAGGATGCGGTCGGCGTCGTACAGGAGGTAGGCCTGCACGAACCCCTTGCGGGAGCCGAACTCGTTGTAGAGCGTCTGGCGGCTCACGCCGACGGCCGTCGAGACGTCCGACATCGTGATGTCGTTCCACCGCCGCTCGCGCAGGAGCTCGCGCGCCGCCTCCAGGAGCGTCGTGCGCGTGGCCTGCCGTGCGGCGGCCTGGGCGGTGGTCCGGATCGAGGCCATGGTGGGCAGGAGCCTACGCGGCGCTCTCGGCCAGCTCGAAATCGACCTTGTCGCGCACGCCGCAGTCCGGGCAGCTCCAGTCGTCGGGTACCGCAGAGAACGGGGTGCCGGGCGGGAATCCCTCACGGGGGATGCCGGTCTGCTCGTCGTAGGTGAACCCGCATTCCGGGCATGCGTACTTGGCCATCGTCGTCTCAGTGGGGGTCGTCGGGGTGGAAGGAATCATGATGCGGGCCGGCGCGGCGTCAGGCGGCCTGCGGCGTGGAGACCCGCGCGCCGCCGCCCGTCGAACCGCCGCCCCAGCGCTTCAGGATCCGCTTGCGGGCCCGCGGGTGGATGTTCGCGAGCTGCACGTCGCCGCTGTAGTGGTCGACGACGCGATGGTCCATCACGCGCTTCCAGAGCGGCGGCAGGTAGGCGACGACGATCATGCCGGCGTAGCCCTGCGGCAGCTCCGGAGCCTCGTCGAAATGGCGCAGCGCCTGGTAGCGGCGCAGCGGATGCGCGTGGTGATCGCTGTGGCGCTGCAGGTGGTAGAGGAAGACGTTGCTGGCGACCAGGTTGCTGTTCCAGGAGTGCGACGGCATGCAGCGCTCGTAGCGGCCGTCGTCCTTCTTCTGGCGCTTGAGGCCGTAGTGCTCGATGTAGTTGACGACCTCGAGCATGGAGAAGCCGAAGACGGCCTGGATCAGGAGGTACGGCAGGATGCCGATGCCGAAGATCGCGAGCAGCGCACCGAACAGGACGATGCTCATCGCCCAGGCGTTGAGGAGGTCGTTCGAGATGCGGAACGGATGCTTCTCCATCCGCTTGAAGCGCTTGGACTCGAGCTCCCAGGCGGAGGTCAGGCTGCCGATCACGGTGCGCGGGAGGAACTCGTAGAAGTTCTCGCCGAGGCGCGAGCTGGCCGGATCCTCCGGCGTCGACACGCGCACGTGGTGACCGCGGTTGTGCTCGATGAAGAAGTGACCGTAGAACGTGGGGGCGAGGGCGACCTTGGCGAGCCATTTCTCGATCGACTCACGCTTGTGCCCGAGCTCGTGGGCGTTGGCGATCGCGATGCCGTTGGACGCACCGAGGCTGAACGCCAGGCCGACGGCCTCGACGGTCGACAGCACGCCGCGCGACCACATCCAGGCCGAGAACACGGTGGAGGTGAGCTGCAACGGGATGAAGAGGTAGGTGCACCAGCGGTAGTAGCGGTCCTCCTCGAGCCACTTGATCGCGGTCTCAGGCGGGTTGGAGCGGTCGTGGCCACCGAGCTGGTCGAGCAGCGGCATCACGCCGAAGATGAAGATCGGGCCGAACCACCAGAAGATGCCGAGGCCGCTGGCCTCCGCGAAGCCCCAGGCGATCATCGGGATGGTCGGGACGACGAGGCCGAGCAGCCAGGCGTAGCGCTTGCCGTCGGTCCAGGCGGGGGCGACGGCCTCCACGTCCGGGTCGTCGTGGTGATGGTGGTGATGGTGCTCGTCGTGGTGATCGGCGGCCGTTGAGGCGGACATTCGCGTCAGCTCCCGAGTCGGAGGAAGAGGGGCGCGCGATGGACGACCGCGCGAACTTTCACAAGTGTAAGACACTATGGCCGTCTTTGTAAAGCGCGGTGGACATCAGTCGACCAAATGTCCAACCGTGACGAGCGTCACCGTAGCCGTGAGGGCCACCGGCATGCGGTGCCTTTTCGACGGAGCCGTGGGCGCCACCGCATGCGGCGCTCCTCGACGAACTGGTGAGGCGATCCGGCGCGGTCGCCGGCGCAGGCTCAGTCGCGCTTGATGGTGAGCGTGTAGTGCGACGGCAGGCGGGCGCCGTCGTCGACGCTGTTGACGACCACGAAGGCCATCCGGCTGGAGTTGCCGGTGTTGCGCAGCGTGATGGCGTCGGTCGCGGAGCCCTTCTTGGTCGACGCGTCGACCGGAGCACCCGAGAAGGTCGTGACGGACTGGTCGAAGGCGAAGAGATCGGTCCGCCCTTCGCTGGCCTGCACGCTCACGCGAACGCGCCCACGGGCCGGCACCTTGATCCGGTACGCGTCGACGGGATCGTCGGCGCTGTCGCCGAGCGCGTTGATGCGGGTGCGGGCGCCGCCCGACCACACCGTGCGCTTGCCGAAGGTGCCCTTGCCGCTGGCCTTCGTGAAGGCCGGATCGTCGTTGGGCTCGAGCACGTCGGCGGTCGGGGTGGGGATCGCCATGGCGGCGCCCACCTGGAGCAGACCGAAGCCCGTGTGCTGGTCCCAGCCCGGTGCGCCGAGATCGCGGGCGCTGGTCCGTAGGACGTCGGCGGCCTGGCCTGGGTCGAGCTTCGGTCGCGCGCCGAGCACCCAGGAGAGCCCGCCGGCGATGTACGGGGAGGCGAAGCTCGTGCCGCTCACCTTGGACTGTCCGTCGACGGCACCGTCCTCGATGTCGAAGCGCAGGGGCGTGTCGACCGGGACGTCGACGCCGGGCGCGGCGATGTCGACGTAGTCGTTGAAGTTGGAGAAGGCCGCCGC
>JAURVW010000556.1 GCA_030655275.1 Solirubrobacteraceae bacterium | reverse complement strand
GTCGCGCTCTCGCGCCATTCGCCGGGCACGGCGTCGATCACGGCGTGGGTCTGCTCGAGCGTCAAGCCGGTGCGTGCGGCGATGCGCTCGGCGAGCGGTTCGCGAGCCAGCGTGCCGCGGTCGAACTCGGCCCAGTCGCCGCCGAAGCCCTCGAAGAAATCGGCGGTCAGCGCGTGCGCGTCTTCGGCTGTCGCGGATCGATGCGGCAACAGCCGCGCGATCAACTCGTGCGGCTGCCACGCGAGCAGCACGCCGCCGAAGTCGAAGACGACGTTCAAGAGCGCACGCGCGTCAGCAGCCCCGCAGTCGAGGCATCGAGGCCCGCGGTGTCGCCGTTGCCGAGGCGCGGCAGCAGTTCATTGGCGAGCGCCTTGCCGAGCTCGACGCCCCACTGGTCGAAGCTGTTGATGCCCCAGAGCGCGCCGCTCGTGAACACGCGGTGTTCGTAGAGCGCGATCAGCGCGCCGAGCGAGCGCGGCGTGAGCTGGTCCAGCACCAGCGTCGTGCTCGGCCGGTTGCCGGGGAAGGTGCGGTGCTTCGCGAGCGTGAGCGCGTCTATCTCCTTCGACGCGGTCGGCGCTCTCTTGCCGCTGTTCTCGGCCTCGGCCGCGGCGGTCGACTTGCCCTGCATCAGCGCCTGGGCCTGCGCCAGACCGTTCGAGAGCAGCATCGTGTGCTGGCGCTCGAGCTGCGCGAGCAGCGGGCCATGCAGGTTGCCCATGCCGTGCGTCACGTGCTTGACGAGGATGAACTCGACCGGGATCACGTCGGTGCCCTGGTGCAGCATCTGGAAGTAGGCGTGCTGGCCGTTCGTGCCCGGCTCGCCCCAGACAACGGGGCTGGTGCCGAACGGCACGGCGTTGCCTTCGAGGTCGACCTGCTTGCCGTTGCTCTCCATCTCGAGCTGCTGCAGGTAGGCCGGCAGGCGCTTCAGGCCCTGGTGGTAGGGCGCCATGCAGCGGCTGGTGAAGTGGTGGAAGTTGCGGTACCCGACGTCGATCAGGCCGAGCAGCAGCGGCAGGTTCTTCTCGGCCGGCGCGGTCGCGAAGTGCTCGTCCATCGCGTG
>JAURVW010000361.1 GCA_030655275.1 Solirubrobacteraceae bacterium | reverse complement strand
GCACCAGCATTACTTCCTCGACCTATATACAATGTTCCACCCATATTGTCGATACTTCTTTGGATCAAAGCAAGTGTTCCTAAAGTACCATCTGGAGTACAAGCCATACCACCAGCGTTTCCATAGAAACCTTGAGTGTAGGTACATAATGGACCGCCGCAGTTTTCTTCAACCACATTAACTGCATTACTTTGCGAAGTACAGTTTGTAGGCGCTGCACCTGTTCCTACTGCATAATATCCTGTTCCGGCTGGTACATTTGCCCAAGTTAAAGCTGAGCCTGTTCCGGCTTTCGCTGCCTGAACTGTTGCGTTTGAGGAATTATACAATTGGTACATAACGCCACTCACTGATGTTCCTGAAGTTATAGAACCTGTTCCGGTTACTGATGTACAGATTGAACTGCCTGTCAATACAAGGGCTGCTGGATTTGGTACTTCAACCACGGTAACTGGTCCTAAAGTATTTTCGCAAAGGGTAATGTCATCATAAGCCAAAATGTAATAGGTACCTGCAGCCAATCCTGTCCACTGAATTGCGTTTCCTGTGCCAGGTTTAGGTGCTCCCATATTAACATAACCAGAATTTTGCAACTGATAGCTAACATTAATTTCAGACCCGGCCATTGTTATTACACCAGAATTTGGTGCGCTTGAACAAAATGTATTTCCGGTTAAAAGTTGTGAATCAGGTATTGAACCAAATGATCCTGAAACGAGGTCTTCAAGAGATGAACTAATAGATTGTGAGTTTCCTGTTTCAATAAGAAAACTGGCATAACAAAGTTCAATTTCTACTCCAAGTTCTGCTGCCAATCCTTCTAAGTCAATAAATCCTTCAACAAAGGAATTTGCCGGATAGGTTTGGGGAGCGCCTTGTTTAGGTGAGTATACCCAAGGTGATGGTACATTAACAGTTGTAGAATTAGATGCAAAATTAAGGTACTCAACCGCCAAATCTTTTAATACTGGTCCTCCGTTTGGTCCGCCTTCCCAAATGTATACGGCTCTTTCAGCTTTTCCACCGCCATTAACAAAATGGCTTCTCAATAAAATATCGCCATCAGTATGTGCACCGGTAAATCCAGGAGGTGTTGCATTTTTGAGTACATTTCCTAACATTATCCAAATACCAAGTTGGGAATCTCCATTACTGGCATATCTGTCAGCGAAAAAATAAATTTTTTTGTTGATTAAAACAATTCCAGTATTCTTCATATCATTTTTATCATTTGATGATCCATTTTTCCAAGCCCAAGAAGAGATAGGGGAAACATCGGATGATCCGCCTGTCCAGATATCATCCAAAGCTGAATTTTGATAATCTATCAAATAACTTCCGGTAGGATTTCCGCTTATTACAGCTGGCCATTCACTAGGATTTCCATCAATTATAGGTGTCTGAGCATTGGTAATGTTGCTCGTCAACAGCAACGCCAGTAACATAACTGGTAATGCCAATGCGCTTTTTAAAAATGTAATTGTC
>JAURVW010000357.1 GCA_030655275.1 Solirubrobacteraceae bacterium | reverse complement strand
CGGCGCGGCGCATCGCGGCCAGCAGGTTGGCGCGCGTCGCCTTCTTGGTCAGCAGCACGGTCGGCTTCATGCCCTTCGACTTGGCGATCGCGGCCATGTCGTTGGCGTCGAATTCGCAGGCGGCGAGCGGGCCGTCCCAGCCGCCGTAGGCCGCCGGGCTGACGAGGTTCAGGCCGAGGTGCAGCGAGAGGCCTTTGGGCCTGGTGGCGGCGGGGACAGCGGCGGAAGGGGATGCGGTGGCCATGGTGTGCAGTCCGGTTCGTGCCGCGTGCACCGCGGCGGTGGTGGTGGCGCCTGCCGTCGGCAGGGTGCGCGGCATGATGGGCGCCGCCCCAGGCCCGTACCAGCCCTAGTTCATGGGACGCTTTCGGTGGCGTTCACGGTGCGTTTTTTCCGTACTTCGCAGCGAGCGTTCGCGTGTCGATCCAGGTCACCGGCACGCCGTGACGCTCGACCTCGCGCACCATGGGCGCCGTGCCGCCCGGCCCGTCGCCGGCGGCGCCGTCCCAGAGGCAGATGAAGCGGAGTTTGGTCGCGCCGTGCGAAAGCGCGCTGGCGAGCAGCTGCAGGTTGCAGCGCTCGAACGGGTCGCTGGGCGGGTCGTCGGGGGCGCCCGGCACGAGCACTTGGGGTGCATCGACGAGACGCGCCTTCAAAGCGAAGTAGCGCGCGCGCCAGTCATCCGCGCCGGCGGAGCCAAGCACCGAAGCGGCGATGAACTTCGGCTCGGATTCGGGCAACCACAGTTGCAGCGCCACGCCGCGATCGACGCAGGCTTCGGCGAACAGCAGGTCGCCGCCGGAAGCCGCTTGCGAGAGCGCGAGGTCGTCGTGGTTCGCGCCGAGCGCGTCGAGCGCGGCGGCGATCGCAGCGGCGGCGGGTGCGACCAACGACGGCGGAAAGCGCGGCGGCTCGCGCCCGGGGGCGTCGACGCGGTGGCCGGAGAACAGCAGCACCTGGCGCGGTCGGGCGGTCGGAGAAGGTGGCGACGACATGGGCGTCGCGAAGGATGCAGACAAGCGCGGGCGGGCGCAATAGCGGGCGATA
>JAURVW010000353.1 GCA_030655275.1 Solirubrobacteraceae bacterium | reverse complement strand
CTGGTCGGATCCGCGTGTGCGCTCCCTCGGCCTGCGGAGCGCGCGCCTGATCATCCCGTGGGACGCCGCGACCTCCGAGCCGGCCCGGGTGCAGGCGTGGCTCGACGGGGTCGCCGCGGCCGGACTCTCGCCGCACATCGTCTTCGGCCTCCTACGCACGGATCACTGCCCGCAGGCGCCGTGCGTCCTGCCGACCCGTCTGCAGTACCGGGCGGCCGTCGATGCGTTTCGCGCGCGCTGGCCGCAGGTGACGACCTTCACCACCTGGAACGAGGCCAACCACTTCACGCAGCCCGTGCGCGAGCACCCCGAGGCGGTCGCCGCCTATTGGACCGAGCTGACGCAGGCGTGCCCCGGCTGCCGGATCGTGTCGGCCGACGTGCTCGACTCCAGCGGCTACGTCCGCTGGCTCGAGCGCTTCAAGAAGGCCGTTCCGCGCATGCCGCGCCTCTGGGGGATCCACAACTACGCCGACGCCACCTATGGCTCGTTCACCGCGACCGACAAGGTGCTGTCGATGGTGCCGGGGGAGCTGTGGGTCGAGGAGACCGGCGGCATCGTGTCGCTGCGTGACGAGTCCGGACGACCGACCTTCCGCGTGAGCGAGTCGCGGGCCGCCGCGAGCATCGACCAGGCGTTCCTCATCGCCAGGCTGCGGCCACGGATCACGCGGATGTACCTCTACCACTGGAAGGCGCACACGCTCGCGGACACGTTCGACGCCGGCCTCGTGCGTCCCGACGGCACCGCCCGCGAGAGCTTCTGGCGGGCGAAGGCCAACATCCAGGGCTCCGGCTCCGGGCGGGTGGGGTCGACGGCCCCCACGCCGCAGGTCACCGTCATCGCGCGTTGGTCGAAAGCGAGGCCGGGTCAGCTCCTGGTGACGCTGCGCTGCCAGTCGGCCACGGTCGGCTGCCGCGGCACCGCGACGCTCTCCGCCGAGACGCGGCGCGGTGGGACGAGTCGCCTGCGCGTGACGCGCCTCGCGACCCGCCGCGCCTACCGGACCAACTCGCGCCGGTCGAGCACCACGATCCGCGTGAACGTGTCGCGGGCGGTCCGGGCGAGCCTGCGGGCGGCGAAGACCCGCCGACTCACCGTCGCGCTCAGTGCCACCTCGCCCGTGAAGGCGAAGGGCGACCGGGCCGCGCTGATCCCCCGCCCGGCTACTTCGTGAGCGTCACGCGCAGGCGACCGTTGCCTGCTGGTGCGCGGTCGAAGTGGCGTTTGATCACCGCGGCACGACGGCCGGGACGACCCTTCAAGGCGTAGGCGACCTTGACCGGTGCACCGCCGCGGCTGAGGTTCGCGGTGCCCGAGCACACGGAGCCCGCCGGCCGCGAGCAGCGGATCGTGGCCACGATCTCGTCTCCGGGCCCCGAGACCGACATGACGCGGCCCCGAACCGACGCCGGCGTGCCCGGCGCTCGCCACGACGAGAAGCGGGCTTCGAGCGGGCTGAGGGACGCACCGACCACCTGGAGCCGGCCGCCGGGCGCGAGCTGCGGCTTGGGCGCACGCTGGCCGTAGGCGACGACGGGCAATGGGGCGATCCACGAGGCGCGGAGGTTTCGATCGAGCCCGACGGCGAAGGACTCGAGAATGTCCTCCGTTCGGTCGGCCTCCACCACGCAGCTGACGGCCACCATGGGCGCGCCGGACGGGCCGTTCATCGCCCAGTCCAGGCGGGAGGTGGCGGACGGGTATGCCCGGCACCTCTCCGACCACGGCAGACCGAGCTGGTCGATCGGCCGCGACGTGACCTTGCCCTCCGACGATCGGAGTCCGAGCCGTCTGGCCTCGTTCATCGACAGCAGCACGCCGTGCTTCGTGTCGGCGAGCGGGTCGGCGGTGATGGTGTTGCCACGGTCGTCCCGCACGAAGGAGACCTTTCCGGCCGTGGACACCTGCAGCAGGCGCTGGCTCCAAGACGGTCGCGTGCTGTAACTCGATACGAGGAATCCACGGGCTCGACCGACGAGGCCCGTTGGATTGGAGACCTGGGGCAGCCGCGCGACCCGCCTTCCGCGCGAGTCGAAGAGGAGCGTGCCCGTGTTGCCTCGGGCTTGGCTCAGCAGCCGGAGTCCGCTCCCCGTCGCGACGAGCTGACCGCCGTAGTTCTCGTCCGGCCCACCGATGGTGATCGTCCTGGCGATGCGTCCGAGGTCGTCGACCGCGATCAGCGCGGCGGCGGTGCGCACGGCGCCGTTGGAGTCTGCGGGCTCTCCCGGTCGAGCCACTCGGATGTCGGGCGGAATCCACGCCCAGTCATATCCCTCGACGCCGGACAGCATGATGCGGGGATAACCGAGGGACCCGCTCTGTGTGCCCGTCAGGTCCTGCAGCCCCTGAGTCGAGTTGCCGGCCGCGGCGTACGTCAGGAGTCCCAGCGAACCCCGCTGGCCGAACGGGTCCTCGAGGAACGAGCCGAAGGAGCCGTCGGCGCGCAACAGGGCATCGCCGTGGGCTTCGAGGGCCGAGGCCCGTTCGGGATCGGGGGTGTCGATCGAGCGGCCGGGCGTGGTGACGAGCGTGGTGGGCGCCGCCGACGCGGCTGGAGCGAGTCCGACCGCCAGGGACAGGGCGGCGGCCGCCGCGAGGGCGGCGCGGGCGGCGAAGGGTGGGGCGGCGTTCATGGCACGTTGGAACCCGACCCGCGACGAAGAGTTTCGCGCCATCGGCGGCGCGTGCGAGCGTCCTCGGCGAGCGCCCCACCAAGCACGGATCGAACAAACTCCGATCCGTGCGCTGCCGCACATACCGGCACCCATTCACCTGCATGGGCGCGTAGGTGGGCTTGGGGGCCGTACCATGGGTCCGATGGCGCGGCCCACCCGACTGTCGCTGCCGAGGGGCTGGCGCGACCTCCTGCTGCAGATCGTGGTCCTCGCGGTCGCGCTCTTCGTCTACCAACTCGGGCGCGGGTTGGCCGATGGCGGCGTGGTCAAGACGGAGGCCGTGGGCAACGCACGCGACATCGTCGCGGTCGAGCGGATGCTCGGGCTCTACTTCGAACCGACCGTCCAGCGCTGGGCGTTGTCGGTCCCCGGTCTCGACAACCTCTTCTCGTGGCTCTACCTCAACGTGCAGACCACCGTCACGCTCGGCGGCATGCTGTGGATCTACCTCTTCCGCAACGAGCGCTACTACTTCGTGCGGAACATGTTCTTCACGGCGTTCCTGTTCGCGTGCATCGTCTACATCGTCGTGCCGACCGCCCCGCCGCGCCT
>JAURVW010000345.1 GCA_030655275.1 Solirubrobacteraceae bacterium | reverse complement strand
CCGGGGGGGTCCAAAAACATCCAAAACAGGCAAAAAGGCCCCAAAAAGTGCGAATTCTTTAAGGAAAGATAAGGACGGGCTACACATTTCGGGGGGGGGTAAAAACCACAAAATCGACCCGAATCAGCTAAAAAATGACGTTTTTTGAGCAAAAAGGACACCAAAAAGGGGGCCAAAAACGTGAATTCTTTAAGGAAAGATAAGGACTGGCTACACATTTCCGGGGGGGTCCAAAAACACTAAAAAACAGGCCAAAAGGCCCCCAAAAGTGCGAATTCTTTAAGGAAAGATAAGGACGGGCTACACATTTCCGGGGGGGGGGTAAAAACCACAAAAATCGACCCGAAATAGTCCAAAAATGACGGTTTTTAAAGCAAAAAAGACCCAAAAAGGGGCAAAAGCCGTGAATTCTTTAAGGAAAGATAAGGACGGGCTACACATTTCCGGGGGGCCCAAAAACACCAAAAACAGGCAAAAAGCCCCAAAAATGCGAATCTTTAAGGAAAGATAAGGACGGGCTACACATTTCCGGGGGGGTAAAAACCACAAAATCGACCCTAAATAGCAGAAGGCAATTTGTCTGTGAGCAAAGGGTTCAAAAATGGTGCAAAAAAAAATGAGTTCTTTAGGAAAGATATTGAAGGCAACACATTTCCGGGGGGTCAAAAACACAAAAATAGGCAAAAACCAAAAAAGGTTTTAAAAATGCGAACAGCCTAATTATAGGTAAAGAGTTGAGTTATCTCAGAGGAGAGGTAAACAGTTTTGAAGACAGAAGCTTAATGAGGTAAAAGTAAAAAGTAAACGGTGTGGATTTAAACAGCAGGGATATTATTTATGGGTAAGGTAAAGTCAGCAAATAAGTCAAAATAAAAGTAGTTTTGGGTAGTTAATTCCGTTGTGATGTTTAATCAACGAGGGGTACAAGTCCTGGCATAAGCCAAAAGTGTGGTTTCCACTCTGAACGTGACTTTGTCACATAAAGCATTTAGTGGTGCTGTAATATAATAAAACGAACAGAAAGGCTGCACGAAATTTAGCAATTAAT
>JAURVW010000310.1 GCA_030655275.1 Solirubrobacteraceae bacterium | reverse complement strand
CGGCACGGGGCTTTCCAGCGCCGTGAGCCAGTCGGGAAACGGTATGAGCGTTTCGGTCAAACAATACCGCTAAAGCACTGCACCACCTGGAGGTTTCATCATGTTCAAACTGACGCCCCTCACCGCCGCCATCCTGGTCATTGTCAGTGCCCAGGCGATGGCCGACGACAGCATTTCCAGCCAGGACCAGATCGGCACCGCCAACGTCGCCGACGTGAAACAGACCCTGGCCCCTTTCAGTACCGCCACCCAGCAGCAACTCGGCCAGGGTAACGACGCGGCCGCTGTGCAGGACTCGGCCACCAGTACCATCGACCAGAACCAGGTCGGTGATTACAACGCCGGTTACGCCGAGCAGTTGTTCGAAAACAACAGCACCATCAACCAGCAACAGACCGGCAGCTTCAACACCAGCCACGCCAGCCAGTCGATTGGTGTGGGTGGCGGTGAAGTGCTGCAACAACAGCAAGGCACCGGCAACTTCTCGTTCGTCTACCAGGACAGCCAGGAAGGTACGACCGGTCAAACCTTCCAGTTCGGTGACAGCAACGAGGCCAACATCGAGCAGATCCAGCTCGGCATCGCCAACACCGCGGTGATCATCCAGTACGGCACCACTAACTACGCCACCGCCGAACAGATCAACCACATGGGTGGCCAGATCAACCTCAACCAGGCCGGCACCAGCAACTATGCCTACGGCGACCAGCGCAATGGCGACGGCGGCAGCCTGACCATCAACCAGTTCGGCGAAGGCAACGGCACTGAAGTCTGGCAAGACGGACAAGTCGGCAGCGAAACCACCGTCGACCAGATCGGCCTGACCAACGAAACCGTGGTCGACCAGAGCTTCGGCGACAACAACACCGCCCAGGTCTTCCAGGTCGGCGACCTCAACGCGATCTATGCCGATCAGTTCGAATCCACCGGCTCGACCATCGCGCTGTACCAGACAGGCACGGGCAACACGCACTTCACCTACCAGACCGGCGAGGGGCATTCGCTCACTGCGACTTCGGTGGGTAACGACAACAAGGTCTACGCCAGCAACTGGAAAGGCCCTCAAAAAGGTGGCCAGTTCGGCAGTAACCAGCGCGCAACCATCAACCAGACCGGCAACGCCAACATCGCCAACTTCACGCAAGACGGCGTCGGCCACATCATGACCACCAACCAGACCGGCACCGGCAACAAAACCACCGTCAGCCAGGCCGAAAACTTCAACGAGCTGTACTTCGACCAGAACGGCAGCGACAACATCCTCATCGCGGATCAGCGCGGCACTACCAACCTCGCCTCGGGTACCAGCACCGGCACGGCCAACCGCACCGAGTTCGACCAGTCCGGTACTGGCAACCAGGCCTACACCACTCAGTGGGGCAGCGATAACCAGATCACTCTGAAACAGGCTGACACCATGAACGTGGCGTATGTGACCCAAGGTGGTACCGGGAACATTGCCAATGTTGATCAGAGCGGCGTGACGCAGATGGCGACTGTTCAGCAGTTGGGTACGGATAACCGGGCGACCGTTTTGCAGCAGTAATTGCGGGGTGTAAA
>JAURVW010000309.1 GCA_030655275.1 Solirubrobacteraceae bacterium | reverse complement strand
GTAGAAGTGCTCCTGGCCGGACATCTGCGTGACGCCCTCGAAGACGTGGGCCGCCTCGGCCAGCCCGGCGGCCGCGTCTCCGCGCGCCATCGTGGGCTGCAGGCCCTGGAAGCTCTCGGCCGCGATCGCCTCGGCCAGGGTGATGAGCGACGGCAGCGGCTCGCAGTCGACCTCGACGGCCAGGGCACCACGACGAGCCGCCTCGAACGACTCGGCCAGTACCCAGGCGACGGCGTGGCCGACGTACATGATCTCGGTGGGGAAGAGCGGCTCGTCGTGGTGGATGCCGGCGTCGTTGGTGCCGGGCACGTCGGCGCCGGTCAGCACCCGCACCACCCCCGGCACGTCGTACGCCGCCGCGACGTCGAGGCGGGTGACCCGGGCGTGCGCGTGGGCGGTCTGCACCGGGTGTGCGTGCAGCACGCCGTGGGTGCGGTGCACGAGGTCGTCGGTGTAGAGGGCGTGCCCGGTGACGTGGAGAGCAGCGCTCTCGTGCGGGACCGCTTGGCCGACCACGCCGCCCTCGGGCCGCGCGCTCAACGCGCTCCGGGTGATCTCGCCCTGATCGCTGGTCGAGTTCCCCACGCTGGTCGAGCCGCCCCCCACGCTGGTCGAGCTTGTCGAGACCCCGCTCATCCCGTCACCTCCGCGAAGAGCTTGTGCAGCGACTGCCCGAGCATCGCCGACCGGTAGGCCGAGCTCGCGCGTTGGTCGGAGAGCGGGGTGCCCTCGGCGGCGAGCACCTCGGCCGCGGCCGCAACCGTCTGGATCGTCCAGGGGCGGCCTTCGAGCGCCGCCTCGGTGGCAGTGGCCCGCAGCGGGGTCGCGGCCACGCCGCCGAGCCCGATCCGGGCCCGGACGACGACGGAGTCGGCGACGTCGAGCGCGAACGCCGCGGCGACCGAGGAGATGTCGTCGAAGGCGCGCTTGGCGATCTTGTGGAAGGCGGTCACGCGGGCTGCCGGCAGCGGCACGACGACCTCGGCGATCAGCTCACCGGGACGGCGTACGGTCTGCCGGTAGCCGGTGAAGTAGTCGGCCAGTGCGACCGTGCGCCGACCTCCGGTCGAGGCGAGCACGACGGAGGCCTCCAGGGCCAGCTGCACCGGGAGGCTGTCGCCGATGGGCGACCCGGTGCCGAGGTTGCCGCCGAGGGTCGCGCCGTTGCCGCGCAGGCCGTAGGCGAGGCTCACCGGCGCGGACAGGTCGATGCCCGGCCCGACCTGCAACCACTGCGGCTCGAAGCCGATCTGCGCCAGCCAGACGCTGCGCGTCGCGCAACCCTGGTCGACCCCCTGCCCCGGCGCGCACGCATGGCCGACGCCGTTGAAGAGCTCGGGCCGGCTCGTCACGCGGCGCAGGCGGCTGTAGACCAGTTCGCCCTGCAGCGTCGCGGTGTCCCAGAGCGCGTTCTTCGGCAGCACGACGAGGCCGTTGACGAGCGCGTGCAGCGTGTCGCCGCGCGCGCCTTCGGTGCCGGCGAAATCGAGCAGCGCGGGCGGCACGACCGCGACCGTGTTGCTGACGAGCGCGGTGTTCCTTCGATAGGAGAGTTCGG
>JAURVW010000305.1 GCA_030655275.1 Solirubrobacteraceae bacterium | reverse complement strand
TCGAACTGCGCGGCGGGCACGCCGAAGAGTTCTTCCACGCCCCGGCCGATGAAGGCGAAACGCGGCTCGCCGCGGCTCGGCTGGGTGTAGCGGAAGACCGTGAGCGGCAGTGCCTGCGTCAGCTCGTAGATGTCACGGCGTGCGCGCAGCGCGGCGTCGAGCGATTGCACGCGCCGCCAGCTCAGCCAGATCACCAGGCCGCCGAGCAGCCAGATCGCGCTGGCGCTGGTCCAGGCGCTGCGGCGGATCTGCACTTCCTCGTCGAGCGGCTCCAGCACCCAGACCTTGAGCGTGGTGTCGGCGAGCGCCGAGGAGGTCGTCGCGTGGCGCATCTCGCCGATGCGCGTGACGACCATGCCGCGCGCGCCGTCGGCGAGCCGCGACTGTTCCCAGCCGAGCACCTCGGGCACCTGCTGGTAGGTCTGCTGCGCCGTCTCTTCACTGAGTTGCGGCTGGCCGGCGATGCGGCGCATCAGCATGTCGTCGCGGTTCGCGAGCACGACCACGCCGTTGCTGTCGGTCACGAACACGCGCGCGCCATCGGCGTCGGTCAGCAGGCGGTTCAGCGTGTCGGTGTCCTGCTTGACGACGGCGACGCCAACCGGCAAGCCGTCGCGCAACACCCGGTTTGCGAAGTAGAGGCCGGGCACGCGGCTCGCGCGGCCGAGCAGGAACTGCACCGCGGCGCCGTTCTTCATCGCGTCGACGAAGTAGTCGCGCGTGGCGAGGCTGCCGGCCGGGCCGCCGCCCACGCCGTTGCCCGGGTTGCGCGCGGTGCTGCTGCTGGCGAGCATGCTGCCGTCCTGGCCGATCAGCGCGACCAGTGGCAGGGCGAAGTCGGCGGCAAGGCGGTCGAGCGTCGGCTGGATGTCGGCGCTGCCGGGTGCGCCCGACAGTTTGTCCACCGGCACGCCGGCGGCGACGAAGGCCGGCACGTCGCGCCGGTGCGAGAGGTCGAGCGGCAACGCGGCGAGATGACGGAGGCTGATGGTCAGCGTGTCCTTGACGCCGGTCAGGCGCACGCCGGCGGTCGCGGTGGCCTGTTCGCGGTGTTCGCGGAGCCGGTCGTCAGTCCACCAGGTGGTGATGGCGAAGATGGCGACGGTCCATGCGGCCGTGAGGATCCACACCACGCGCCGTTGCTGGCTGGGTATGCCGAAGGCCGAGCTGACTTCCTTTTTCTCCGCCACCGAATCCCTTGCGCGCGTGGGCTGCCGTCGTCCAGAAGACACACTAATTCACATTTCTACCAGAAATGTGCGGCAAACGTGCCACGCCGACGCGCAATGTGTGGCGCCCAGCGTGAAGCTGTGCGCAGTGGGCTCAGGCGTCGGGGGCGGGCAGGTGGCGCACCGAGAGCACGCCGTCGATCGCGCGGATCGAGTCGAGCACGGCCGGCGTCACGGGGCTGTCGACATCGACCAGCGTGTAGGCCATGTCGCCGCGCGACTTGTTGACCATGTTGTGGATGTTGAGGCCCGCGTTCGCCATCGCGGTCGAGATCTGTCCCAGCATGTTCGGCACGTTCGCGTTGGCGATCGCGACCCGGTGCGCCGATTCGCGCGCCATCGCGACGGCGGGGAAGTTGACGGCGTTGATGACGTTGCCGTGTTCGAGAAAGTCGCGCAACTGGTCGACGACCATGACCGCGCAGTTCTCTTCGGCCTCGGCGGTCGAGGCCCCGAGGTGCGGCAGCGCGAGCACCTTCGGGTGCGCGTTCGCGGCCGGGCTCGGGAAGTCGCAGGCATAGCCGCGCAGCTTGTCGGCGTCGAGCGCGGCGAGCACCGCGTGCTCGTCGACGACGCCCTCGCGCGAGAAGTTCAGCAGCACCGCACCGGCGCGCATCAGCGGCAGGTTGTCGGCGTTGACGAGGTGGCGGGTCGCCTCGATCAGCGGCACGTGCAGGGTCACGAAGTCGGCGTTGCGCAGCACGTCGGCCACGC
>JAURVW010000300.1 GCA_030655275.1 Solirubrobacteraceae bacterium | reverse complement strand
TTTAATTGGGAATTCAAGTGGAGAAAAAAATGGAAAGAGAGACAGGACTCTCCGCTTTCTGTCTGAGAAGAAAGGAAACAACAACTGTTGGGCACAGGAAAAAACCCTCCACACATCGTATACTATCACTCTGCGACCAGTGTCTTCGTTTGCAAGAGAGGGCTTTCCGTCCATGGTTCATCAGCACACAGTGTTGCATCACTTCATCCTACTCGTACGTTCGTAGATATAGCCGACTCGGGCGGTCGCAGGAGACCCCATCGGGCTGGTCCCTAACGGACCGACGAGCCTCCCCACGGGCCGCTGTTGCACGGTCTCCTCCGCCTGGGGTCCGGAGAAGAGGCACATCCCAGGCCAGATCCCGTTGTTTTGCAGCTCCCGCCACACTTGGCACTCGCTACACGGCCAACAAAACACCGTTACCAGTTTGCTCTTCAGGTGCGACTCGTCGATCGCCTGCTGCTCCACTAGGTACCGCCGATGCCGGTAGCAGTCATTGTGCAGCGCAGGGGGTACGTTTCGGCACGGGAGACCACAGAGGGTGAAAATGGAGACCAGAAGCTGCGAAATGGCCACCACAATCGTCCATGGGGGCCCGCCACTGGTAACATACATCAAACCGTACAGCGAGTAGAGGAGCACATCTCCGCAGCTACACAGGCACTGGGAGGGATCATGCCCCATTTCCCGGAAGCGAACCTCTTTCTTCCGAGGTTCGCAGTAGGGTTCGAAGCACGAACAAAGATCCGACGATTCTATCGGATCGTGGGTCAGACGAGTGAGGCGGAGGAGCATGCACCTTTCTTTGTCGGCGACCTCCAACAATAGGGGACACCACCAATTCACGCCGCATGGATAGCAGCACATGCAGTCGATGCAGGACAGCGGGTGCTCAGTGCAACCACACAGCCCTGTGCTCCACCGCCCCGTTCCTCCTTCGCCAGAATAGTTCGCATCAATGTCAATACCGTGCTCTTCCAAAAGGTGGTTCGTTAAAACACCGAGCAACGCTTCCCCTGGCTGTAGAATGGACGCAGTGAACCTGGGAAAGTAAGGCTCCCCTTCCAACGTCTCTAGGCTGTACGGGCAAGGGTGGTCCTTCTGGCCGGCGGCAACGCATTGCCAGGTTGCCTTCAACTTCGGTCTCCTGATTCGGTGAGTTCGATAGATACCCTTGAGCTCAAAAAATGAGAATAGCCGGAAAGCGCTGTCTCGCCAATGGGGAGGGATTGCGAATGGGATCTTCCTGCCAGTAGAACCCTGTGTTTGCATCAAATCCTGCGCCAGCTCCCCCACAGTCTTGTCGGGACGCACGGTATCCCAGAACGCCATTCCGTTGTTACGATCTTCCTCCCTGTCCTCCTCCAGGCTACTCAGGTTGTTACTCGGGTGCATGTGGATGATATTGCGACATCCTAAGCACAACGGCGGGCTGGAGTCCTTGACGAAGTACGCCTCGAAGAGTTTCGTGTTGCTCCCGTAGCCACTCTTTTCCAAGTGCCGGTCCAGCTCCTCACGAGTCATTTGGCACATCACTTGACCAATGGCGGGGACAGGGACCGGTGAGG
>JAURVW010000291.1 GCA_030655275.1 Solirubrobacteraceae bacterium | reverse complement strand
CTGTCATAGCGGCATGCCCATACAAGAGGGCATGCGCTCCATCGTCTCGGAGTTCACCCCGGACGAACTGAAGGCGTTTTGTAAGGACTCCGAATTCCACGTTGGCTTTGCGGCCTGCAAGGTCGATGAATATTCTTGGCCGAGTACGGCCCTGAAACATGGTGTCTGGACCTACTGCATCATCCAAGCGCTCACGGGACAGGCCAAAAAAGCTTTTGAAAAGGGCGAACTCATCACCGGGGAATCCCTGGCAAATTACCTTTCGGTCGAAGTTCCGTTGCAAGTTCAGAAGATTCGCACTGCAAACGAGGTGCAAACGCCTTGCGTGTTCGGCAACGCCACGAAAACTTTCATCGTGGCGAATCTGGAGCCCCTTCTGACTCACCATCGAGCCATGAAGTCCGAAGTCGTACAGGGCCTGAGGTCGGCAATTTTCAGAGGTGAAGAGTTCGGCAAGATCGAGCGCCTCTCTGGTTTCCTCAAAGGAGGGCACAAGGTTCCCGCCCGGGTCTATCCGGCCGGCAACAGCTTCGTACAGAACGTTGGCTCTGAGGAGGTTGAGCGCGCAGCGAGCGACCTCCACGACGAAATCAAGAGCGCGTACGGCTACACACGCAAGCAACTGACGCTGGAAAATTCGGGCGGAGAAGCAAGTATCGTCAGCCCTGACTTTCGCGTGGATATCACGATCAGCCAAGACGCGGACGACGCCTCGCGGTATCGCATCCTCCTCGAGGTCTCCAACTTCAGATCGCCGGCCGTCGTCACGACGGAAAACTTCCATGCCGTCTTCGCAGGGCATTGCGATACGCTGGTCGTTCAGTTTGAGCTGCCGATTTCGCTTGAAGAGAAGATTGACCAGATCGAAGAAGTTGAGGAGCTGAAAAATTACCTTAGGTACGAGGCAGACTTGTCGGAGTTCACGCTCGCCGTTCCTGGCTCAAATCTTCAGATTCGGATGACCGGCACGGAAGCTGTCTTCCACATCCCCGGCAGTCGCGACGTGAAGTTGCTCCTTGAGGGCTTCAGAGATTCTATGAAGACCATCACCGGCTCCGGGCTTAAGCTCCTTCCACGCAACTGACGGGTATCGACGCGGCATGACGCCCTTGCCATCAGCTTGAAATCACTACCAGGGGATGGTTTGTGACAGTACGGAGAAAGAGGCTCGTAGCGCCAAGAATGGCAAGGTGGTCATTCTCGATGCCCGCCTTGGACAGCCCCGGTTGAACAATACCGACGCGAAAAACAACGTA
>JAURVW010000283.1 GCA_030655275.1 Solirubrobacteraceae bacterium | reverse complement strand
GCCTGCAGGCCGAACAGCGTCTCCAGGTAGCGGACCAGGCCGTCCCAGGGGTCGTCACTGGACAGGGCGTCGTCGGCCCGGGCGAGGAACTCCTCGAGCCGCGGTTCGAACGCGGCCAGGAGGAGGTCGACGCGGGACGGGAAGTGGCGGTACAGGGTGCCAATGGAGACGCCGGCGTCCCGCGCGATCTTCTCCAGTGACGCATCCACCCCGCGTGCAGCGAACTCGAGCTCGGCGGCCTCGATCAGCTGTGCCCGCCGCTGCCGCGCATCGCGTCGTAGAGGCTTTCGGGCTCGGTCGGCCTGCACGGTCTCGTCGTGCGCTGTGTCCATGGCTGGATTCTATCCGGTAAGTCGAGGTACCCCTCCGGAATAACATGAGGTAGTCCTCCGGTTATGCCAATCGAAACGGAGGGGTGCCTCACCTAGGCCCCCGGAGGACACGACGAAGGGATCTATCCATGACGACCATCAGCATCATCGGCGCGGGCAACATGGCCAGGGCGATCGGCACTCGCGCGGCGAAGCACGGCCACACCGTCGAGCTCATGAGTCGCGACGCGGCCAGGAGCCAGGCGCTCGCCGACCAGATCGGCCACGGAGCCACGACCAGTCCGTACGGCACCCGACCAGCGGGCGACATCGTCGTCGTGGCCGTCTTGTTCGCGGGGGCGCTCGACGTGGTGACCGACTACGGCGACGCCCTGGCCGGCAAGGTCCTCGTCGACATCACGAACCCGTTCAACGCCGACGCCAGCGGCCTGGTCACCAGTGCCGGCGACTCGGTCGCCGACCGGATCCGCGCGGCCGCACCGGCGGACGCGCACGTGGTGAAGGCGTTCAACACGATCTTCGGCGGCGCGATCGCCGACGACAAGGTCGTGGACGCCTTCCTCGCGGGCGACAACACCGAGGCGAAGGCACTCGTCGCTGCATTCGTGGACAGCCTGGGCCTACGGCCGCGAGATGCCGGCGGGCTCGAGATGGCCCACGCCCTCGAGTGGGGTGGCCTCCTCCTTGTCGGCGTGGCGCGCCAAGGCGCCGGGTTCGACCTCGCCCTGCGCGCCGAGGAGATCTGACATGGGCAAGCTCGACGGCAAGGTGGCCGTGATCACCGGCGCGACCAGCGGAATGGCCCTGGCAGGTGCCCGGCTGTTCGTAGACGAAGGTGCCCACGTCTTCATCTCGGGCCGGCACCAGGACAGGTTGGACGAGGCCGTCGCCCACATCGGCCGCAACGTGACCGGCGTACTGGGTGA
>JAURVW010000260.1 GCA_030655275.1 Solirubrobacteraceae bacterium | reverse complement strand
TCCCGGTCGCGCAGACTGGTCAGACCCACGGGGCCTCGCGCGCGACGTATGGTGGCCAACACCATGCTGGCAAGGCGAGACACCAGAATCGCGAGGGTCGACGCAGCGGTCGAGGAACTGCTGCTGCCGCCGGCGATCTGGAAGACCTGCCCGTGGGAGCCTCGCGACCTCATCGAGACGGGCCTGCGGCAGTGGCTGCGGTGCGCCGGCGCGGCGATGGTCGACCAGCAGGTGATCGGGATGCCGTCGCGCGCCGTCGACGAGATCTGGCACGGCTTCATCCTCTGCACCGCGCGGTACGAACGGTTCTGCGAGCAGGCCTACGGCCGCTTCCTGCACCACCATCCCGAGGGCGACCACGTCGAGGGTGAGCGAGCGAAGCCGAAGCGCCGCGGCGCGATCGACCCGGGCAACATGCAGCAGCAGCTCGCGAGGACCATCGCCGCGTGGACCCTCGTCGCGCAGCCCGGCGAGACCTGCGTGCTCTGGGATCTCGACCGGCGCGTCGGCGTCGAGGGTCCGTGGGGCATCGAGCCCGGCTTCGTGAGCGAGATCACCCAGGTCGTGGCCGCTCGCCGCTGAGCCAACTGCGCAGCGCCGACTGTCCCCCGAAAGGTCCACACGGGCGGCGCGACCCCGCTGTCCCTGGCATCCTGCCTCCGATGACCTCCGCCTCCGATCCCCGCGTCTCCCTCACGCCACGCGCTGCGGAGATCGCCGGCGAGGCCCGCCGACTCCTGGAGGAGGAGGGCCTCGACGCACTCTCGATGCGCAACATCGCCTCCCGGCTCGGCATTCGCGCCGCCTCCCTCTACGAGCACTTCACCGACAAGCGCGCCGTCGAGAACGCGATCATCGCGTCCGGGCTCTACGAGCAGGGCGACTACATCGTGGAGCGACTCGACGGCGATCCGGCGGCGCCGGTGATCCCGACGATCTTCTCCGCGTTCCGCGAGTTCGCCCGCCAGCACCCCCAGCTCTACAAGCTGATCATGTCGCGCGACCTCGACCGCGACGCCCCGGACGTGCAGGCCAGCGAGCAGTGGGCCGGCCACCGTCTGCGCGAGGAGGTGGGCGAGTACCGCGAGCTGAGCCTGTCGTTCTGGGCCTTCGCCCACGGCGTCGTGGATCTCGAACTCAACGAGCGCTTTCCGCCCGGGTTCGATCCCGAGGCGATCTACCGGACCGGCATGAAGGGGTTGGTCGCGCACCTCGAGGCCGTGCGCGCCGGCTCCACCGCGGCGTTCGAGCCGTCAGAGGACTGACGGACCGATCTCGACGAGGCGCGTCTTCGCGGCCTCGTCGGTGAACGCGAGCAGACGCTCGGCCTCCGCGACCACCGGCCTCAGCGCCGTCTTCGTGGTCTTCTCGAAGGGCTCGAGCGTGAGGACGGCCTTCGTCTTCGTGCGCGCGACCTTCCAGGTGCCGGCGGCGAACCCGTCGACGAGGTAGACGGCGCGCACGCGCAGGTTCTTCGTCACGAGGCCGGGACGGTGCTCGTCGGCGATGATCCGCCGCCGGTCCTCGTGGCCGAGCACGAGGTTGTCGAACTCGGGGATCAGGCGGACGGGTGCCTCCGTGGACTCGGCGGGGCGCGGGGCGTCCGGTAGGTCGAAGAGCTCGCGGCCCTTGTCGTCGGCGAAGACCTCGAGCTCGGGGCGCAGCCGCTCGAAGGTCGGGCCGGCGCCGGGCACCGCCGACCACCGTTGGAAGTCGGCGACGGTCGCCGGACCGAACGCCGCGAGGTACCGGCGCACGAGCATCTCCTCGGTCGCCGACGTCGGCCCCGCGAGCAGCCTCGCGTCGGTGGCCTCGCCGATGCCGTCGAGCCACGCCTCCGCGAGCGCGAAGCGCGAGTCGCGGGCGTAGCCCCAGCGGTCGTCGGTGGCCTCCATCACCAGCGGCAGGTTGGTGCGCGTCGCGTACCCGAGGGCGCGATCGTTCACGTCGGGAAAGCGCTCCTGCAGCGCGGGACGCAGTTCGTTGAAGGTGAGCGGGCCGTCGGACAGGAGCGCGCGTGCGGCTGGTAGGAGCGCAGCGAGGTCGAGCCCCTGCGCGCGGTCGCCCAGCACCTTGATCGCGCCGTCGAGCGCCGGCTGGATCGCGCCGCGCAGGGCCTTGTAGTCGTCGCTACGCAGCAGGTGGAGCGTGCCGCGCATCAGCGTCGCGCGGACGACGGAGCGGTCGTCGAGGGCGGCGAGCAGCGCTTCCCGCTCGAAGCCCTCGATGCGCGTCCACAGGCCGACGAACGGTGGCAGCGGCTCCTGCGCCTGCAGACCCGCGAGCCGACCGATCACCTCGACCGGCGTGCGCGGCTCGCGCGCGAGCAGGAGCTGGCGGGCGAGGAGCGCACGGTTGAGCGCGCGGGTCGAGAGCACGGTCGGGTCGGCCATTCGCGCCGATCCTAGACGCGGCGACCGCGACTTCGCCGAAACCGCCTCGGAGACCCGTCGACATCGAGCGCACGCCATCGCCCGAAGGTTTGCGTCCTGCATGAATGCTCGCGACGCGTCCAGCTTCTCGGCGGCTCGCATCAGTGCGGACGGGCCTCGGCGTCCACCGAGACGCGTGGCAACGCGCCTAACGTCGTTCGGGCCTCCAGGTTGTCCAAACAGCGACCGAGTAGGCGTGAGACCGCTCTCCGGTCCGTCGACGCACCTGCGTCCGGACCAGACCACCTCCAACGATCGTTGTCGATGACCCGTCTCTCCCTCAGCCGTGCCCTCTGCGCGGCCGGACTCGCTGCCGTCCTCTCTGCCTCTGCTGCTCCGGTGGCCTCGGCCGCGCCGACCGGCTCACTGATGAAGATGCTCGTCGAGGGCACGTACGACGGGGTCTTCCAGTCACCGAAGAGCACGGCAGGTGGCCAGTACTTCACCGCCAACGACGGCGTGCACGGCGTCGAGCCGTGGGTCCTGACGCCGACGGGGCCGGAGATGCTCGTCGACGTCAACCCCGGGTCGGGCAACTTCGGGAGCAGCATCGACTTCCAGACCGTCGGCGGCCGTACGTACTTCTTCGCCACCGGCCCGAACTACGAGCGTCAGCTCTGGCAGACGCAGGGCTCGGCAGCGACGACCCAACGGATCCCGGGCAACTTCGAGAATGCACGCAACCTCGTCTCCTACGGCGGCGAGCTCTACTTCAGCGCCGGCGACTACTCGACCCTCAAGAAGATCAACGGCACCGGCCAGATCGTCGACGTGGCCATGGCCTCGCAGCACTCGAAGCTCTACATCGAGTCGCTCCAGAACCTCGGCGACCGGCTCGTCGCCACGACGTACGACTTCTCGCAGGACGACTACCAGAGTGCCAGGCGCGTCCAGTCCCTCAGCGAGGGCAGCTGGCACATCCTCGAGGCGCCGAGCGGCACCGAGCGGGTGCTCGCGAACGGGTCGACGGCCTACAGCGGCAGCGCGATGTTCACCAACTTCAGGACCGGCAACGGTGCGGATCGTCCGTTCGTGACCGACGGCACCGACGCCGGCACCGTCGAGATCACGATCGGCGGCGAGTCGATCGGATCGGTCTCCGGATACGTGCCGACGACGGCCGGCAAGGCGGTCTTCCGCTACACCGGCACGTGGTACGAGGTCGGCGCCGACGGCGTCGCCCGGGCCGTCGGCGCGGCACCCGACGCGGCTGAGCAGCCCACCTTCGTGGGCGGCAAGCTCTACTACTCGGCCTCCCCCTCCAGCCAGACCATCCAGGTCCAGGGCGCGCGCCGCACGTACGCGAACGCGCTCTCCGGCCCGACCTCGGCGGGCGTGCAGATCAGTGATCAGCCCGGCACGTCGTTCGTGGAGAGCGCCGGGGTGGTGTACTTCCGGACGGGTTCGAACTCGGTGAACTTCCAGGGTGGCGCGAGCGTTCCGCAGGCCGGCAGCGCCAACGCGATCTACCGCACCGACGGCACCGCCACGGGCACCGTGAAGGTCACGGGCGCCTCCGAGTTCGCGGGCCGCAAGGACGCCATCGGCCTCCTCACGCCGCGCACCGGTGGCGGCGTCGCCTTCGCCGCGAACACCGAGGCGACGGGTGTCGAGCTGTGGGTGTCGACCGGGGCCGCCGGCTCCGGAGCGACGCTCGTCCGCGATCTCAACACCACGCCGCGAGACGGCTCGCTCAACTACGACGCGAAGTCGCGCGTGTCCTTCGGCGACCAGGCCTTCTTCCTCGCCGATCGCGACGGCACCGCCACGCCGTGGGTCAGCGATGGGACCACCGCGGGGACGCACCCGCTCGACGCCGACCGTCAGTTCGACTACGTCTCGAACGCGACCGCCTTCGGCGACCGCGTGCTCTTCACGGCGCGGACGCCGGACGATTCCGTCGACACGCTGTGGATCAGCGACGGCACGGCGGCCGGGACCCATCGGGTGTCGGCGACCAGCGGCGCCGGCGCGAGCGCGGGCGCGCCCCAGGTCATGGGCGACGCCATCTACTTCGTCGCCCAGACGGCGGACCCCGTCGACGGGGCCTACGCCCCCAACGCGATCTTCAAGTCGACCGGTGACGGTCCGGCCGTGCGGGTCGCGATCACCGACGATGCCCCGGCCGGTGCTTCGGCCCGCGACGTCAAGGTCGTCGGGACGAAGCTGTTCTACGCCCTCGAGGGTGAACCTCGTGGCACCTGGCAGAGCTACATCGGCCTCTGGAGCGTCGACACCACGACGGGCGAGTCGACGCACGTCACGAGTACGAACCGCTACTTCTACCTGAACGAGGCGGTCGCGGCCGGCGGCAAGTTGTACGTCGGCGCACTCTCCTACCAGTCCGAGGAGCAGGTCTGGGTCTCGGACGGCACGGTGGCGGGCACGCGCGACCTCGAAGCGTCGCCGGGCCTGGCGAACCAGAACGCCGGCTCCCCGAGACTGACGGTCAGCGGCGACACCGTCCTCGCCACGATCCCGCAGGGCGGGGGCCATGACCGTCGGGTCTTCATCATCAACGACGAAACGGCCGAGCTCTTCACCCCTCCGGCGGGTCTGAACGCCAACAGCTTCTACGACGTCGCGGCGCTCGGCGGTGCGTTCTTCGTGGCGAACGAAGCGCGCGACGCACTGATCAAGGTCGCGGGCAACGGCGAGACGAGCGTCGTGAAGAGCTTCGGTTCCGTCGACACGCCAACCGCGATCGATGGCAAGCTCTACTTCGGCGCCGCCGACGACGCCCACGGCTACGAGCCGTGGGTCTCGGACGGGACGACCGGTGGGACCGCCCTGCTGAGCGACGTGCTGCCCGGACCGGCCGGGAGCGATCCCTCCCAGTTCTTCCGCGCCGGAGCGCACATCGCGTTCATGGCCACGACGCCGCAGACCGGGTCGCAGCTCTTCGGATACGGCGAGCCGCAGTTCGTCCCGACGCCGACGCCGAGCCCCACGCCGCCACCGACCCCGGAGCCGACCGCCACGCCCGTCGCGACCCCGGCACCGACCCCCGAAGCGACGCCGACCCCGACCGAAGCACCGGCCGCGGCGACACCGGCTCCGACGGCCGTCCCGGCTCCGGCGCACACCGCGGCGCCGACGCCGAAGCCCGATCCTCGCGTCGCCCCGGCGGCCGTGAAGACCGACAGGCCCGAGGTGATCGAGGGCCGCAAGAGCTATGTCGTCGGCATCGGCGGGTCGCTCCTGGGAGCGAAGGGTCTCCAGACGCGCGCCGAGTGCCGCGGCCAGGTCGAGATCCTGATCACGGCCACCGTGCGCAAGAAGGTGAAGGGCCGGTTCAAGCTCGTCGTCACCACGCTGAGTGAGGTCAAGACGAAGCTGCGCTGGGCCGATGGCTCGTGCGGCTACGACCGCACGATCGTGATCGCCAAGCGCAAGGTGCCCGCGGGCGCCAAGGTCGAGGCGACGGTCTCCTTCGTCGGCTCGAGCACCCAGAAGCCCAAGACGGGCGATCCGATCACGATCGTCCTCGACTGACCGCGAGGGCGCCGGCGCTCAGGCGTCGGCGTCCTCGCCGTGGTCGGCGTCGTAGGCCTCCACCACGCGCTTGGCGGCCAGGAGTCGCCAAGAATCTTCGATCAGCTCCCCCAGCTGCGACTTCGGGATCCGCTCGAGGTGCCCGAGGACGTAGGCGGCGCCGTCGTAGTGGGACGTCGTGAAGAACGTGTCCGGCGACTCGGCGATGAGCGCGTCCTTCTCGGCGAGGTCGGCGACCCGGACGACGAACGCGTCCGGGTTGTCGCGGTACCAGCAGACGATCTTCCCGCGCACCTTCATCGCCGGCGCGGAGCCGTAGGTCGTCGATGCCTCGACGCCCGGCAGCGTGAGGGCGAGCTCGACGACGTCGTCCCAGGTCGACATGAGGCCCTGCTCAGGCGGCCGCGCCGGCGAGCTCGTCGAGCTTCGCCAGGACGACCTCGTCGTGGGTCTTCGGCGACGCCTTGGGGATCACGAACTGCACGACGCCCTCAGGGTCGACGAGGAACGTCGCGCGCTGCGCGCCCCAGTAGGTCTTGCCGTACATCGACTTCTCCACCCACACGCCATAGGCATCGCAGGTCGCGTGGTCCGCGTCGGCGAGGAGCGTGAAGTTCAGCGACTGCTTGTCGTGAAACTTCTTCACGGCCCCCACCGGGTCCGGCGAGATGCCGTAGACCACGACCCCGCGCTGGGCGTAGTCGTCCTTGTGGTCACGGATGCCGCAGGCCTGCGTGGTGCAGCCCGGCGTGTCCGCCTTGGGGTAGAAGTAGACGACCCGCCACGAGCCGGCCGACGCCGACAGCGTCACGTCGGCGCCCTCGGCATCCGGCAGCGTGAAGTCGGGGGCGGGCTGGCCTGCTTCGATCATGCGACCGACGGTAGCGGGAGGCGCGGCCGACCCCACCCGGCGTCAGGACCCGCGCTTGGCTCCGCACACGCCGTAGGACCTCGTGCCCTTCAGCGTCTTGCTCGCGGAGGTCATGACCGTGATGCCGACGGTCACCCGGGCCTTTCGCAGGCCGCGCAGGTCGACTGTGGCCTGCCAGCGGCCCTTCGTCAGTCGCGCCTTGCTCGTCTTGCCGTTCACGGTGATCTTGGCCGACTTCACCTTCACGCCGGACGGCACCTTCAGACGGATCACGAACGCGCGCTTGCTGAGGCACGCCTTGGCCGACGGCAGCCCGAAGGCCGCGGCGATCGCCTCGGGCGACGACGTCTCGCTCAGGAGCGCGTTGCCGGCGCCGGCCGACGGTGCTGAGGTCGAGCCGCCTGAGCCGGCGCCGCCGGATGACGAGCCGCCCGTGCCCGCCGGCGCCGTCGCACCCGAGCCGGGACCGTTCGAGCCGGGGCCGTTCGAGCCGGAGCCGTTCGGGCCGGCGACCACCGGCGTCGCGGTCGGCGTCGGGACATCGGGGACCGGGGTGGGCCCTGCGCCGGGCAGCCCGGAACCGGGAACGGGGGTCGGCGTCGGGGTGG
>JAURVW010000237.1 GCA_030655275.1 Solirubrobacteraceae bacterium | reverse complement strand
GCGCGCCGCCCGCGCCTGTCGTCTCCGCGCCCCGCCGGCGGCCCGCCGCTCACCACCGCCGCCTGCGGCCCACGTCGTGAGTCCTGGGCAGATCGGGCTCCTCGGAGCGCCGCGCCACCTGACCGCACCGACCGGCGCTGCGCGACTCCCACGACGCGGCACGGGTCGCGCAGTGGCCGGCTTGCGCAGCCTGGGCGGGGGCGTGCATCCGGGCTCGCAGGACACCCGAGATGCGCGGGCCAGACGACGGAGCGCCTTCGGGTCGCGCTACGACCGTCGCGGGCGGCCTACGCCGTGCACGGTGGTGACGCAACAGGCGCGTATCTGGGTCCGCGAGAGAGCCGGTGCGGTAGACACGTGCGGCGTACGGTGATCACTCCACGGCTCTCACGCGGTCTCAGACGCAGGCCGGTGGGCCGCACGCGACCTCGCACGTGCGAGGTCGAGTTACGACGTACGCATCGATCGACTGCTTGCGCACACGGCAGGGCGCGGTGGTCTGCGGCGCGGAGGTCGGGGTGGGTTCAGCGCTTCTTCTTGCCCTGGGAGCGGCGCTGGGCACGGTTGCCGGAACCGCCGGAGGACGACGAGCCCGAACCCGATCCGGACGAGCCGGACGACCCGGAACCCGAGGAGCCGGAGCGGGCGCCGCTCGACGAGGAGCCGCCGGATCCGGCGGACTTGCCGGACGCCGGGGCCGCCGCGGGGGCGGTGTCGGCCGAACGGGCGAAGGCGCCGGAGACCGGAGCCGCCTTCTCCTCCGCCTGCTGGGCGCGGGCCGTGGCGGCCTGCTCGATCTGGCCGCGCTGGTTGCGCACCTCGACGCCGCCCGAGTCGCTCGGCGCCGAGAAGCTCAGCTTCTCCGGAGCCGCGGTCGGCTGGCTGAGGCCCTTCGCCTCGACCGTGGGGGTGCCCACGGCGGTGGGCGAGGCGTTGACCTCGACCTCGAGGTTGAACAGGAACCCGACGGTCTCCTCGCGGATCTGCCCCATCATCGACTGGAACAGGGCGAAGCCCTCGCGCTGGTACTCGACCAGCGGATCGCGCTGCGCCATCGCGCGCAGGCCGATGCCGTCCTTCAGGTAGTCCATCTCGTAGAGGTGGTCGCGCCAGCGACGGTCGATCACCGAGAGCACCACGCGGCGCTCGAGCTCACGCATGGCCTGCTCGCCGAGGGTCTCCTCGCGGCGCTGGTAGGCCAGCTTCGCGTCGGAGAGCACCTCACGGGTGACGAAGTCGCGGTTGACCCGACCCTTCGAGCCGGCCTCGGCGATGACCTCGTCGACCGAGATGCTGATGGGGTACAGCGTCTTGAGCTCGGCCCACAGCGCGTCGAAGTCCCAGTCGTCTCCGTTGCCCGCGGCGGCGTGCTCGGAGATGATCTCCTCGACCACGTCCTCGAGGAACTTCTGCGCGCGATCCTGCAGGTTGTCGCCCTCGAGGATGTGCCGGCGGTCGCTGTAGATCGCCTCGCGCTGACGGTTCAGCACGTCGTCGTACTTCAGCACGTTCTTGCGGATCTCGGCGTTGCGGCTCTCGACCTGCGACTGCGCGCTGCGGATGGCGCGCGAGACGACCTTCGACTCGATGGCGAGGTCGTCGGGCACGCTGGCGCGGCCCATCAGGCTCTCCGCGGCGCCCGCGTTGAACAGGCGCATCAGGTCGTCGGTCAGCGACAGGTAGAAGCGGCTCTCGCCCGGGTCGCCCTGACGGCCGGAGCGGCCGCGCAGCTGGTTGTCGATACGACGCGACTCGTGACGCTCGGTGCCGAGCACGTACAGGCCACCGGCCTCCCGCACCCGCGAGGCCTCGGTCTCGACCTCGGCCTTGACGGTGTTGAACACGTCGTCCCAGGTGTCCTCGTACTCGTCGGGCGTGTCGACGGGGCTGAGGCCACGGGAGTTCATCTCGGCCACGGCGAGGAACTCGGCGTTGCCGCCGAGCATGATGTCGGTGCCTCGGCCGGCCATGTTGGTGGCCACCGTGACCGAGCCGTAGCGACCGGCCTGGGCGACGATCGCCGCCTCCCGGGCGTGGTTCTTGGCGTTCAGCACCTCGTGCCGCACGCCGCGCTTGGCGAGCAGGCGCGAGAGGTACTCGCTCTTCTCGACGCTCACCGTGCCGACCAGCACGGGCTGTCCGCTCGCGTGGCGCTCGGCGATGTCCTCCACGACCTGGGCGAACTTGGCGGTCTCGTTCTTGTAGACCAGGTCAGACTGGTCCTTGCGGACCATCGGACGGTTGGTCGGGATCGGGATCACGCCCAGCTTGTAGGTCGACATGAACTCGGCGGCCTCGGTCTCGGCCGTACCGGTCATGCCGGCGAGCTTGTCGTAGAGACGGAAGTAGTTCTGCAGGGTCACCGTGGCGAGGGTCTGGTTCTCGGCCTTGACCGGAACGCCCTCCTTGGCCTCGATGGCCTGGTGGATGCCCTCGTTGTAGCGGCGTCCGACGAGTATGCGGCCGGTGTGCTCGTCGACGATCATGACCTCGTCGTTCATGACGACGTAAT
>JAURVW010000236.1 GCA_030655275.1 Solirubrobacteraceae bacterium | reverse complement strand
TCGAAGCCGACCCGTCGCAGCTCGACGAGGGCGGGCATCCCATGGAGTTCCGCGCGATCACCGAAGAGGATCTCGCGGAGGCCGAGACCTCAGACGCCTAGCCCGGGTCTTCCGGCCCGGTGGGCTGGGCGACCTCGCCGCCCGTCGCTTCGGGCGTCGACGCGGTGACGGACGGCAGCCCCCGCTCGATCGCGCTCCGCAGCGCCCGCTCCCGGGTGGAGAGCCGCTGCACCTCGCCGCTGAGCCGTTGCGCGCTGGCGGTGAGAGCTTCCTCGCCACGCGCCTGGGTGAACGCGGCGGCGAGGTCGTCCATCCGCCCTCCCGTCTCGCGGTAGAGGACGACGAGCGCGCGATGGTCGGCGGCGACCTGCTGCGGCGGGGTCGCGCGCCCGAGCGCTGCGGCTGCGGTGCGGATCACCGCTGCGTAGGCACGCGTCGACCCAGCGGCCGCGGCAGCATCGCGGTAGTCGGCGCGACCTGCGATGGCGGCAAGGCTCGTGCTCGTCCGCTGCGTGATGGCGTTGACGTCCGCAGCGTAGGCGCGGGCCTCCGTGAGTCGCTCGGCTGCACTCTCCCCCGCACCCCCGCCGCCACAGCCGACGAGGCCGGTCAGTACGATCGCCGCCGTGGCGAGGAACGCGGCGCCCGCGCCGCGCGCCCTCATCGGACTTCGGAGTGCTGCGGATCCGGCGAGACCGGCCGCGAAGCACGGCGGCGCGGTGCCCGCACCATGGCGCCCTTGTCCGGCGCGAGGACGACCGACCGTCGCCGGACGCCTTCGTCGCGCGCGTCGACCGGTTCGAGGCGACGCTCTGCCAGCATCGCCGCAAGGACCACCCGCATCTCGAGCATCGCGAAACTCGCGCCGATGCAGCGACGCACGCCGCCGCCGAACGGCGTCCACTCGTACGTGCCAGGCGCACCCTCGCCGATGAACCGCTCGGGACGGAACGCGTCCGGGTCCGGATAGAGATCGGGGCGCCGATGCAGCGCGATCGTCGCGCCTCCGATCAGCGTGCCGGCGGGATAGGTGTAGTCGCCGATCCGCACCGGCTGGAGCGCTTCGCGCATGAAGACCGGCAGGACCGGCCGGGTGCGCAGCGTCTCCTTGATCGTCGCGTCGATCAGCTCGTGGCGACCGTCGAGCGCCTCGACCGCCAACCGCTCCTGGAGCTCGGGGTGACGCGCGATCCGCTCGACCGCCCACGAGAGGGCCGTGGCCGTCGTCTCGTGACCGGCGACGAGCAGGGTGATCAGCTGGTCGCGGATCACCTCGACCCCGAGCGGTGCTCCGTCGACGTCGCGGGCGGACAGGAACATGGAGAGGACGTCGCCGCGGTCCGCCTCGCCGTCGGGGTCGACGCGTCGCCGGCGGATCTCCGCCTCCAGGAGGCGGCCGAGGGCCTTCCGAGCCCGGGTGACCTTCCGCAGGATGCGGTCGTCCTCGCGCGGACGCCGGCCCAGGAGCGCCGAGCGCAGGCCGACGGCCGCGAACAGTCTCGGGCTGGTACCGACCTTCAGGAGGGTGCGCACCGCCGCGCGGACGTCGGCGACGCGCTCGTCGTCCTGGATCCCGAACACCACGCGGACGATCACATCGAGGGTGATCGACTGCATGCGGTGCCAGGTCGGAAAGGCATCCTCGAGCGGCCACCTGGCGATCGAGCCCTCGGCGACGGCACGCATGGCGCCCTCGTAGGCCCGCATGCGGTCGCCGTGGAACGGCGGAAGCTGCAGGCGTCGCATCTGGAGGTGCTCGTCGCCGTCGAGCACCAGGACGGAGGCGCTGCCGACCAGCGGGGCGATCATCGCGTTGGCACGGCCGGCGGCGAGGACGTCCGGTGGCTGAGTGAGCACCTGACGCAGCAGCTCCGGCTCGGCGTGCATCACGTAGTGGCCGCCGAAGATCCGCAGGGTGAACACGTCGCCGTAGTCGCGCAGGCACCGGTCAGCCGTGGCCCGCGGGTGACGGATCCACGCGTATGTCTGCCTCAGCGGGTGCCAAGACAGTCCCGGGGGGAGACTGGCGTACGCCACACCCCGAGTGTAGACGGGGCCCGGCCGCGCGCGGCGCCTTCCCGCTCCTCGCGGCCCGTCGCGGCGGCCGGTGCTCCCGGCCGGCGTGCTACCCGATGTGGGCGGGGCCGGCTTCCAGATCCGCGTCCTGGTCGCGGATGAGGGCGGTCGCGGCGAGGAAGCCGAGGCCGATGAGGCCCGCGCCGATGAGGAACGCGAGCGACCAGCCGGCGACCTGCGACTCGGCCACGACCTGCAGCACCTTCGGATCCTTGACGGCGCCCGGGATGAACGACTGCTCGGTGAGCTTGACCCCGGCGGTCTTGGCGAGCTCGACCGACTTGGAGGTCTGGTGATCGGCCGCGAGCGTGGCGAGGATCGCGAGGCCGAACGCACCGCCGACCTGCTGCGTG
>JAURVW010000544.1 GCA_030655275.1 Solirubrobacteraceae bacterium | reverse complement strand
ACCGCAAGGAGTGGAAAAAGAAAAATATTTTAAAGAAAATAATCCCTACTGCAGGAAATTATATGAAACAGTTATTACATTCAAGGCAAAAACAATATTGGAGTTGGGGGTTGGAGAGGCATTTTCTACAGTATCCTTGCTGGCTGCTGTAAAAGAGACAGACGGTGTATTGTGGAGTATAGATAAAAGAATTTTTGTACCGGGAATAGAAAGAATCCAGCGCACATCCTTTATAGATATCCAGAGATGGCATTTTATTCTCTCGAATGATCTTGAGTATTCAAAAAACTGGAATTTAACGGTAGATATTCTGTACGTGGATACAAATCATCGATATGAGCAGACCTTGAAAGAACTTGAGCTTTACAGTCCCTACGTAAAGAAGGGCGGAGCAATTCTAATGCACGATACTTTATTATCCGGGGAATGGGACGGTGCACCTGCAAGGGTAAAGGATGCTATAGATACATTCCTCATTTCAAATCCAAAATGGAAATTCACCGAGCTTCTCCCCAACGATGAGGGCAATTGCGGTTTGGGTATATTAATGGAGGAACAAAATGAATAAACAGGATTATTTTGTACCGATGGACGCCGAGTTACATAACGGAAAATGGGTAGTCGGAAACCTGCCTGAAGGATTTGACTGGAAATTCTTAGACTTTCTGCCAGAGTTGCGCGGCGGAGGAACGGCAGGACGGTTAGATCACAGCTATTATTTATATCACTATGCCTCGCTTTTGCCTGACAATAGCAGGATAGTGGAAATCGGAACTGCACAGGGAGCATCTGCGATAGTCATGGGCACGGGGATACGGGGAAAAAACAGTATAATCCTGACAATCGATCCCGGAATGATGTCAGATGAAGAAGTTCAGAGCAGAAGGGATGAATTAACTAAGTACGAATTATTGTTGGGTAATCTGCACCATGTTATGCAAAATATAAGAGCAGCAAGGCTTGAGGGATATATCGTCCCGATTCCCGATACCAGCGAGAATGCGCTGAAGAGATGGGATGGACGAAAAATCGATATGTTGTACGTGGATGGTTCACATACATACGAAGATGTTAAAAAGGACTGTCTGTGGATGCAGTACGTAAAGCACGGAGGGGTTGCGGTATTTGACGACTGGATAGAGCCTGTTGAGAAGGCAGTAATGGAGTATGTGGCTGCACACAGGGAATGGGAACTGCTCACAAGATCCACAGACCAGCCTCCGAAACATCCTTGGAAAACCGTATTCTGGAGGAATTGAAAGTGATAGTGAACATTATTCTGGCGTATAGACCGCTGAGCCGTGGAGGAACAGCAACTCCAGGGGGAGAGATCCGTCAGCTTCCTGATGGAAGGTGGAAAGATGTCGATGGACAGTACCGTTTGAGTGGAGAGTTTCGATACGGTGGCGGAGACGAGTTAATAAGGGCAATAAAATTCCTTAATAAGAACTCTCATTTTAAACATAATATAATAGTCGCAATAGATAGTGATGTGTTTCCAGACGACACATTTCTTAAAGAGTTTGACAATGTGACGGTATTAAAAT
>JAURVW010000212.1 GCA_030655275.1 Solirubrobacteraceae bacterium | reverse complement strand
ACGCGTCGGCCTGCCCGGCCCGGCGCTCACGCCCTACCTCACCGGCCTGCTGGTGCTGCTGGGCATGCTCGGCACGTTCGTCGGCATGGTGGTCACGCTCAAGGGCACCGGCACGGCGCTGGAGAGCGCGTCCGATCTGCTGGCCATCCGCTCGTCGCTGGCCGCGCCGGTGAAGGGCCTCGGCCTGGCCTTCGGCACCTCGCTCGCCGGCATCGCCGGCTCGGCCATGCTGGGCCTGATGGCCGCCCTCGCCCGACGCGACCGGCTGCAGGCGGCGCAGGCGCTCGACACGCGCATCGCCACCACGCTGCGCCCATTCTCGCTCGCGCACCAGCGCGAGGCGTCGCTGCAACTGCTGCAGCGCCAGGGCGAGGCGATGCCGATGCTGGTCGACCGGCTGCAGGCGCTGATGGAGGCGATGACGCGGCAGAGCGAGGCGCTGGGCGAGCGGCTGCTGGCGAGCCAGGAGGCATTCCACACCCGCGCCGACGCCGCCTATGCCGGCCTGGCCGCTTCGGTCGGCCATTCGCTGACCGACAGCCTGCGCGAGAGCGCGCGCGTGGCCGGCGCGACGATCCAGCCGGTGGTCGAGGCCACGATGGCCGGCATCGCCCGCGAGACCGGCGCGCTGCACGAACGCATCGGTCACAGCGTGGAACGGCAGCTGGACGGCCTGTCGGCGCGCCTGGACGCCAGCGGGCAGGCAGCGGCGCAGCGATGGGACGACGCGCTGGCCACGCACGCGCGCACCAGCGAGGCGCTGTCGGTCGGCCTGCGCGGCACGCTCGACGGTTTCACGCAGACTTTCGCAGAGCGTACGGCCACGCTGGTGGACGGGGTCGCGGCGCAGCAGGCGCGCAGCAACGAAGCGCTGCAGGACCGGCTGGACGCGCGTGACGCGCAGCGCCTTGCCGCCTGGACCGAGGCGCTCGACGGCATGGCCGCGTCGCTGCAGCGCGAATGGCAGCAGGCCGGCGCGCAGAGCGAAACCCATGCGCGCGCCACCATCGCCGAGATCGGACAACTGATGCAGGCCGCCGCCGAAGCGCCGCGCGCCGCAGCCGAGGTGATCGCGCAACTGCGCCAGCAGCTGTCCGACAGCATGGTGCGCGACAACGCGCTGCTGGACGAACGCAGCCGCATCCTCGGCACGCTCGACACCCTACTGGGCGCGGTGAACCATGCCGCCACCGAGCAGCGCGGCGCGATCGATGGGCTGGTCGATGCAACGGCCGGGCTGCTCGACCGTGTAGGCGCGCGCTTCACCGACCAGGTCGAGGCCGGCACCGGACAGATGGCATCGGTGGCGACGCAGCTGGGCGGTAGCGCGGCCGAGGTCGCGAGCCTGGGCCAGGCCTTCGGCGATGCCGTGGCGCAGTTCGGGCAGTCGAACGACCGGCTCGGCGCGCAGTTGCAGCGCATCGAGAGCGCGCTCGACCAGTCGATGGCGCGCAGCGACGAACAGCTCGCCTACTACGTCGCGCAGGCGCGCGAGGTCATCGACCTGAGCGTGATGTCGCAAAAGCAGATCGTCGAGAACATGCAGCAGCTGGCCGCCAGCCAGCGCGCCCTGGCCGGCAGCGACGCCTGATGGCCGACATGACTGGTGACATCGACGACAGCGGCGTGGAATCGGCCGTGCCGATGTGGGCCGCGTTCGGCGACCTGATGTCGGGCCTGCTCGGCGCGTTCGTGCTCATTCTGGTGTGCGTGCTGGGCATCCAGCTGGAGCTGGCGACCCGCCTCGAGACGGAGACGCGGCAGCGCCAGGCCGACGCGCAGCGCTTGCAGACGCTCGAGCAGGCGCTGGCCGGCCCGCTCGCGGCCGGGCGCGTGACGCTGGTCGACGGCCGCATCGGCATCAGCGGCAGCGTGCTGTTTTCGCTCGCCTCCGCCGAGCTGGAACCCGAAGGCCGCCAGTTGCTGAAGAGCCTGAGCGGACCGCTGACAGCCTACCTGCAGGCGCGCAACGAGATGCTGATGGTGAGCGGCTTCACCGACGACCGGCAGGTGCGCGGCGGCAGCCGCCAGTTCGCCGACAACTGGGAGCTATCGGCGCAGCGCGCGCTGACCGTGACGCGCGCGCTGATCGACGAAGGCGTGCCGCCCGGCGCGGTGTTCGCAGCTGCCTTCGGCGCGGAGCAGGCCGTGGCGTCGAATGCCGATGCCGTCGGCCGCTCGAAGAACCGGCGCGTCGAAATGGCGCCGATGCCCAAGCCCAGGCCCCGTGACTGAGCCCGCTCGCCACGCGCTCGCCGGGCTGGTCGCGCAATTGCATCGGCAGCAAGCCGCCGCACCCGACGCGATGGCCGACACGCTCGGCTACCTGCGCAGCACCTGGTCGCGCCTTAGCGCCGACCAGCGCCTGACCCAATCGCTCGCCAAGGTTCCGGAAAACGCCGGCCCGCTCAACTCGCAGCACCTGGTGCACCGCGCACTCACGCAGATTCGCGATCTCTCGCCGGAGTACCTGCACCACTTCATGGCGCAGGTGGATGCGCTGCTGTGGCT
>JAURVW010000202.1 GCA_030655275.1 Solirubrobacteraceae bacterium | reverse complement strand
ACGGTCGAGGAACCGGCCGACGACCACGCCGGGCGCCACGGCTCGAGCCTCCGATTCGGAGCCGGGAACGAGCCGACCGATCACATCGGTCTGGCGCGGGCCGTCATAGCTCCCGTAGGCGGTGATGGCAGGGCAGTGCATCGAGAGTCCGGCCGGCCTCCGTTTCGTGGCGCGGCGCGCCTCGAGCTGCACGTTGCTCCCGAGCAGTGGCGTCACGGTCGCACCGGTCGTGCGAGCCTCCCTGAACGTGCGGCGCACGCGCTGCGTCCCGCCGTCGCGCCGGAGCCGAGGCCACGTCGCCACGGGCGGACGGACGAGCGGCGCGTCGAAGGCAGCCGTCGCGGTGAGCGGGTCGCCGGTCGTGGTCCAGACCCCGGACGCGGGGTCATCGTCGCCACCGAGCAGCGCCGCCGGGAACCCGGTCTCGACGATCGCGCCGGAGCCGATGAGCGCTCGCTCCGGTCGCTCAGCCGTGTCGCCGGCGACGTCGCTGTACCTCAGCGTCGCGAGGTCCACCACGAGCGTTTGGTACGTGTACTTGCCGCCGTTGTCGAACTCGACGAGATCGCCGGCAACCCGGTGGACGTTCTCCAGGCTGGGACTGAGCTGCGTGAAGTGCCGTGCCACCCCGGGCTCCCGTCGACAGGCCCAGATCGCACCCGATCCGCCCGCGAGCGGGTCGCCGGGATTCGGCCGGAACAACCGCCAGCGCAGCGTGGTTCGCACCGTCACGCCGGGAGCCGTGTCGCAGGTCGCCAGCGGGGTTCGGTGGACCGGGGCCTTTGCCCGATCACCCGAGGCCGCACGCGCTTCCGGGGCCGTCATCACCCCGGCCATCGCGCCGCACGCCAGTGCCACGCCCATCAGAGACGACGCGGGCGAGGAGACGGAACCGACCTGGGGACGCATGCACCTCATTACCCACGAAGCGGCTCGGAGTTGCGGTGAGCTCCGAGCAAACGTGTGGCCGTGCCAAACTTTGTTCCGTGCGTTTTTCCGAGCAGCAGCTGAGCGCGTTCGGCGTCGCGCTGAACGAGGCCACGCTCCTCGCCGTCGAGGTCAATCCGGAGCTTCGCCGCGCGGTCGTGACGATCGAGCCGCCGGTTGCGGGCACCGATCTTGCGATCGACGGCCGCCTCATCGACGATGCCGACGACCGTCGCGTCCAACTGGTCCTGGAGCCGGTCGGACGGGTCGCCGCGTCGCTGCGTCACGGGCACTGGGACGATCCGCGCGCGCTTGAGGAGCCGCTCGAACTCGAACAGCTCGAGGAGGTGGTGGCCGACTTCGACGGCGCCCCGATCTACGGTTGGGAGTTCATCGACGTCGATGACGAAGAGGGGTGCGACCGCTGGAACGACCGCCTGAGCTTCGACTGGTCGACGGGCGACGACGGCACCGATCACACGCTCGATCTCTCCCAGGCCCACGGGATCACGCGCCATCTCGATCTGCGCCTGTGGTTCGACGTCCTCACGATCGTCGGCTCCGACGAACGCGAGATCCCGCTGAAGACCTTCCTCGCCGGCAAGACCGACGAGCCGGGCACCTGAGGCTGGGCGGCGGGTAGGCGTGAACGGCGTGCAGGGCGACGCAGCTGAGCATGAACGGGGGCTCGCCGAGTTCGTGTCGGAGGCTCGACGTTCGCGCTTCTCTGCGTCGTTGGCCAAGGGCGGAAAGGCGCGTGCCAAGGAGACGGCTCGCCTCCACGACCGGCCAGAGCTCGACGAGCGGTGGGTCCGGCCCCCGTTCGAGCAGGCAGCGGGCGACGAACACCTCTTGCAGATCGTGCGGGCCGTCGTTGCTCACGCGCCGAACGCCCGCGAGGCCTACCTCGTATCCGGAGACCAGGACCTCGACGGCCACGTCATGGAACTCCACGAAGGGCTGCAAGCGGCGACCTGGGCAACCGAGGGAACGCTGCTCTCGATCGTTCCCGGCCGGGTGGCGATCTACATGGGCGAACTCGCCGACTCCGCTCGCCTGCTGGTTCGACACACCGGCCCGTAGACCCGGCCCGGAGCAATCGGCCACTGGACGCGAGCCGTAGAAGCATCCGATGGCCGACTTCAAGGGGAACAAGCAGTCGCTTCCCAGCAAGCCGTGCGTGGTCTGCGGACGTGAGATGACCTGGCGGAAGGCCTGGGCGAAGAACTGGGACGACGTGCGGTACTGCTCCCAGCGGTGCCGGCAGAACAAGGGCCGGGGTGGGTCCTCGTGATCCAATGACCGTCCCCGGCGCGGTTCACGCCCGCGGCGGTCGTCGGCGCGCAGCGGACGGCGGAGCCCGCCTGCTGGCACCCAGCAGCCCCCGCCCGGCCACCTCACCCCATCGGCGGCAGCGCGCCGAAGAAGCCCACGACCTGCATGATCAGACCGTCCGGGCCGACCTGCATCACGTCGGAGCCGGTGAGCGCGACGGTCCCGTCCTGGTCGACGAGCTCCCAGGCGTAGCGAGCGAATCCGTGGTGCTCGTCGATCCCGCTGCTGCGACGGAAGCGGTGGCCCGGGAACATGTCGGCGAGCCCATCGGCCAGGGCGCTGATCTCGTCGTGACCCTCACCGGTCGCGGGCGGATCGACGAGCCGACCGTCGAGGGCCCAGACACCTTCGATCGACTCCGCGCGGCGGTCACGGTCAGGTTCCCCGTAGGCAGCGAGATAGCCGTCGACGAGTGCCGTCGTCGTCGTGGTCGTGGTCGTGGTGTTCTGATCGGGCATGGGAGCTCCTGGGCTCGGGGTGCGGTTGCCTGACCAGCGTGGCTCCGCCCGGGCCACCGGTCCACGACCCCGGAGGTAATGGAACGCACGCTGCGCGTCGCCTACCCTCGCCCCATGGCCAGCACCGCGACCTCCACCGGAGCCCCGTTCGGTGAGCTCCTCCGGGACTGGCGCCGGCGCCGGTGCGTGAGCCAGTTCGACCTCGCACTCGAGGCGAACGTCTCCGCCCGTCACCTCAGCTTCATCGAGACGGGTCGGGCGCAGCCGAGCGCGAAGATGGTGCTGCACCTGGCCGGAGAGCTCGACGTGCCGCTGCGGGAGCGCAACCGCCTCCTCCTCGCCGCCGGCTACGCGCCGGTCTTCCAGGAGCGTGCGCTGAGCGACCCGGCCATGGCCGAGATCAACGCCGCGGTGCAGCTCGTCCTCGACGGCCATGATCCCTACCCGGCGCTCACCGTCGACCGCGGTTGGGCACTCGTCGCCCACAACCGCGCGGCCGCCATGCTGCTCGAAGGCCTTCCCGACGACTTGCTCGCTCCGCCGCTGAACGTCCTGCGGGCCAGCCTCCATCCGGACGGCCTGGCGCCCCGCATCCGCAACCTGCCCCAGTGGCGCGCGCATCTGCTCGAGCGCCTCTCGAGGCAGGCTGCCGTGACCGGCGACCCGGCGCTTCGCACCCTCCGAGACGAGCTTGCGGCCTACCCGTGCCCGTCCTCACCGGAGCACGCCGACGATGCGACGGACCGTCGCTCCGACATCGCCGTCCCGTTGCGTCTGGGCCTTCCGGATGGCACCGAGCTCGCGTTCATCAGTGCCGTCACCACCTTCGGTACCCCGGCCGACATCACCGTCGAGGAACTCTCGATCGAGTCGTTCTTCCCAGCCGACGCCGCGACCGCCGCACTCCTTCAGGCGCGGGCGAGACCGTCGACGTCGTCTGCGTATCGGCGCTGAGCAGCGCGCAGAGGCGGAGGGTGTCTCCTGCTCACCCAGGGCTCGCCTCTGCCACGACCAGCACGCGGTCCGGCACCCTGGTCCAGACGGTGTCACCGGTGATACGCTCGCCGAATGCCGGATGCTTCGATTCGCGATCTTCGCCACCGCGGCGGCGAGATCGTCGACCTTGCCGCCAGCGGCGAAGCCGTGACGATCACGCGAGACGGCAAGCCGGTGGCTCAGCTGCGAGCCATTCCCGGCGAATCACTGTCTGCGGTCGCGCTGCTTGCCCGGTGGCGCGGATTGCCAGACGTGGATCCGGTGACCTTGCGCTCGGACATCGACGCCGTGGTGGACCCCCAGGCGTGGTGACCGGCGCTCAACACGACCGTGGGATCCTCGACACCTCGACGGTCATCCTTCTCAACCGGCTCCGTGATCCGGCGGTCCTTCCGCGCGTGCCGGTGATCACGACGATCACGCTCGCTGAGCTGTCGGTCGGCCCGCTCGTCGCCGCGACCGACGACGAGCGTGCAGCGCGCCAAAGTCACCTCCAGGAAGCTGAGGCGGCGTTCGTCCCATTGCCGTTCGACGCGGCCGCGGCTCGCGCGTTCGGCCGCGTGGCCAGCTCGCTTCGCGCGGCCGGCCGTAAGCCAGCAGCGCGCGCATACGACGCCATGATCGCCGCGATCGCGCTTGCCAACGACCTGCCGATCTACACCGCCAACCCGCGAGACTTCGACGGGATCACCGGTCTCAGCGTCGTGGCGATCCCGGTCCCCGGGTAGGCGCCGAACGAGCCGTGACCACGGCGAGCCAGATGCCGGCCAGCGCGGTGAGCGCGGCGAATCCGTAACCCTCGATGCCGCCGGCCACGTCGACCAGCAGCGTCGTCACGACGGCATAGGCCGCCAGCATCGCCGCCGCGATCCCGCGGGCGACGGCTGGCCGACCCACGGCCGACGACAGCACGGCCGCACCGACCACGCTCGCCATCACCAGCGCCGCCCAGGTGGGAAGCGCGTGAGGAGGCAGCGGCATGGCCGCGATGTCCATCGGAGACGTCGTGGCCATGTCGCCGACCACGGCATCGCTCGAAGCCAGGACGAGGGCCGCGACGACCACGACGGACGCCGCAACCGCGATCGCCACCCGCTTCTGCACGAACGCCGCCGGGATGAGCCCAGCCGTCCACGCGGCTCCGACCATGATGGGCGCGATGAGCGCTCCGTCGAACCCGGAGGCGTCGTAGCGCACCACCAGCGAGGCGACGGCCGAGCTGGTCGTCCGGGGAGCGGCGAGCAGCCACCACACGACGCTCGCGACCACGATCACCGCGCCGGCAACGATCGAGAAGGCCCACGGTCCCCGCGCAGCGCCAGCGGTCGCCGACGGTGCGGCGTGGGTGTCCGAGAGCGGCTGTTGGCCTGTCGTCATCGCGCCGACGATAGGCGAGTGGCGTCGCCCCGACCCCGGTCGAGCCAGGGTTGCCGATATTTGTTCAACCTGTTAACTATTGGTCGATGAAGCACGGGTTCGACGTCGTCTTTGCCGCCCTCTCGGACCCCACCCGGCGCTCGATCGTCGGGCGCCTCGCCGATGGCGAGGCGACGGTGCTCGAGCTGGCCGAGCCGTTCCCGATCAGCCTGCCGGCCGTGTCCCGTCACCTGAAGGTCCTCGAGCACGCAGGGCTCATCAGCCGCGGGCGCGACGGACGGCGGCGTCCGTGTCGGCTGCAGCCCCAGCCGCTGGCCGAGGTCGCCGCCTGGGCCGAGCACACGCGAGCTGCATGGGAGGGAGCCTCGACCGGCTCGACGAGTACCTGCGGCAAACCCCAGTCCCCGAACGAGAGACACCGATGAGCAGCCCTCCGAGCATCAACGACCCCACGTCCTGGGCACTCGACCGCGAGATCGTGCTCGGCCGCGTGCTGGATGCCGCGCGCCCGGCCGTCTTCGCAGCGTGGACCGATCCAGGGGCCTTCTGTCGGTGGTTCGGCCCGACGGGCTTCACCTGCACGGTGCACGAGATGGACGCCCGCCCGGGAGGCCGAGCACGCTTCGACATGATCACGCCCGACGGCACCGTGCTCCCCAACCGCTTCGAGTACGTCGAGGTCGTCCCAGGAGAGCGACTGGTCTTCGATCACGGCTCCGACGTGGACGACGACCCGGCACGCTTCCGCGTGACCATCACGCTCGACGAGCAGTCCGACGGAAAGACGGTCCTGACCCTCCGCCAGCTCCACCCGTCGGCTGAACTGCGAGAGACGAAGATCGGCTTCGGCGCCGTCGAGCTCGGCATGCAGACGATGGACAAACTCGCCCACCACCTCGAGGTGACCCGATGAGCCAGCTCGTACGCGTCCAGAACTTCATGCTGTCGCAGGACGGATTCGGCGCAGGCGAAGGACAGAGCCTCGACGCGCCGTTCGGTCATGCCCAGGAGGTGGACGGCTCCGTCGCCAGCCTCCCTGCCGACCTCGGCTCGTGGGCGTTCGCGACCGCGAGCTGGGCCGGCCGCACCGAGCCCGGCGGGTCCCGAGGTCTCGACGACTACTTCACGCGCGACTTCCCACAGAACATCGGCGCTGAGATCATGGGCCGCAACAAGTTCGGGCCGCAGCGAGGCCCCTGGACCGACCTCGACTGGCAGGGATGGTGGGGCAACACGCCACCGTTCCACACGCCGGTGTTCGTCCTGACCCACCACCCACGGCCGAGCTTCACGCTGGCCGACACCACCTTCCATTTCCTCGACGCATCCCCCACCGAGGCGCTGCAACGGGCCAAGGAGGCTGCCGACGGCAAGGACGTACGGATCGGCGGAGGCGTCGCCACCGTGCGGCAGTTCCTCGAAGCAGACCTCATCGACGCGATGCACGTCGCGGTCGCCCCGATCAAGATCGGACGAGGCGAACAACTCTGGGACGCCCCGGAGGAGCTCCTCGACCGCTTCCACCTCGAGTCCGTCTCGAGCCCGAGCGGCGTGACGCACCTGCTCTTCTGGCGCCGCCAGGCGGCAGCGAGCTGACCGCGCCGCCGCGGCGCTTCATCCGACCACCGGGTCGGGGTCGCCCCGCAGCACCCCCGCCTCAATCGTTCCGCACGCGGCGCACGTGGTCGCCGAGATCGCGGGTGCCGCGCGCGCCATAGGGCTGGCCGCTGGGTTCCACGGCGGCGAGCGATTCGACGAGTTGGGCCGCTTCGACCTCGGCGGTGTCGGCATCGAAGATCTTGGCTCCGCGTCGGGTCGCGAAGAGCACGAGCACGCCGCCGAGCAGGACGAAGTCCTTGAGGATGTACTGCCCGATCAGGCTCGGGAGGTGGTGCGGGCCGGAGAAGAGTTCGCCCTGGAACAGCACCAGGGGCGAGAGGATGGCGACCATCTCGAGGGCGAGGAACCAGACGGCGACGCGCATCGCGCGGTTGGCGAGCAGCAGGACGCCGACACCGACCTCGGCCACGGCAACGGCCAGGAGGGCGGCGTGGGCGGGAACAAGACCGAAGGTCAGCTTCGTCATGACCCCGGTGGCGATCTCCTGGGCAGGTGAGAGGTCGGGGAAGAACTTGAGGGCGCCGAAGAGGATGAAGACGAATGCGAGCGCGACTCGAAGGACCGAGACGGCATGCCGTACGGCGAAGGTGTGCATGCGCTCGTCGGCGCGGCCGAACAACGTCGTGGCCTGATGGATGATCGACGTGGGCATGGACATGGGTCTTCCCGGCAGAGGGACGCGGAGGCGAGCCTGGACGGCCAGCCTCGCCGATCGACCGTAGACCCCGTCGAGCCCCATGCGGCTCCCGTTCACGGGGTGTTGCGTGTCCGTTCATGGCGCGTTCCCTGGCCTGTCATGACTGCGGCCACGCGAGGTCCGAGCGCGCGCCGCGGAGAATTCCCGGCCAGCGTCCGCTTCGGTACCGCCCTGGTATTACCGGTGACACCGACGTTCCTGAGCCCCGCGGAACCCTCTCGGCGCTCACTCGAGGCATGGAGCGGCTAGCCTTCCTGGTCGAGGTCGTGCGTCCGCCGGCCGAAAGAAACACGCTCATGCATCGCCGTCCCGCCTCTTGGCCGCGCGGCTTACTTGCGCGACCGGAGGCGACCTTGGCTGGAAGCAACAAAACGACATTCGCGAAGATGAGCCGCGAGGCGAAGGTGCGCGAGAAGCGCCAGGCGACCATCCTGCGCAAGGAGCAGCGCCAGCGCGACCGCGACGCCGGCATCGTGATCGAGCATGAGGTCGAAGACCTCAGCCACCTCGACGTGGCAGTCGTCCAGGGCGTCGAGCCCGAGGGCGGCGCCAACCGCTAACGACCGGGGGCGGCCGCCTACGCTGCACCCGGTGAGACAGCTGAGTTCCGGCAACACCCGGCCCTCAGCGCCCCTCGCGGGTGTCCTGCTCAGCGTTCGGGTCCCAGGGCCGCTTGATACGCCAGCAGGTCGGTCACGACGGGTTGGTCCTCTTCGCCCGTCTCGGCCGCGACCTGCCAGGCCCACTGGCGCCGCGCGCCCGAGAGCCAACCCGCAGGTTCGTCGAGGTCGAGGAGCGGATAGCCCGCCTGCGTCTGCTCGACGGGCAGCCTGACCCCGCCCCCGCGACTGAGCCGGGCCGCGTCGGGGCCGGACGGACGCAGGAGCAGCACCGGTGCCTGAGCACACGCTCCCGTGGTGCTCATCGCCCACGCCTCCAGCTGGAGGCTCGGCACCGCGGCCCTGCACCCGAACGCCCAGAAGCTGTACTCGACCGGTGCCGTGGCCGCGAGCCCGCCGAGGGTGAGATAGGTCGACGGGCTGAGCGTGGCGGAGAGCGCCAACGGCCCGATCGACGTTGCGATGCCGGTCGCGTCGACGTTCCAGATCGGTGCAGCGCTCACCGGGGCCGGCTCGCCGAGCGGCAGGTGCACGCGCCC
>JAURVW010000201.1 GCA_030655275.1 Solirubrobacteraceae bacterium | reverse complement strand
GGTGTGTAACCAATGGCGCCGGCGCTTGGAGTTCGAGTGGTTCCGGTGCAAGTTCCAGCAGTAGCCCCGAGGAAGGAGCAACTCTTCGGCACGCAGAAGCCGAACATGTACTCGCAGCACAGCGGTGAGGCGTTGCAAGTGTTCTCGTCGGTGATCTGGTCGCAGGAGGTCTCAGCACTCTTGTCTTGGCATACGCCGGCACGCAGAGTGCATGTGAACACGTATGGGCAGTCGGCGACGCTGATCTCGCTGCAGACGCAAGCGATGCCGCTGTTGCAAGGCTGATTCGCCTCCAGTGGGTCGGAGCACGGTTTTCCGCCGTTAGCCGGCTGCTGGACAATCGTTCGGGTGCGGGTCTGTGTACCTCCCTGGCACGGTAGGCTGCAAGCAGACCACGCGGACCAAGCAGAGTAAACACAATCGATCGGCGCAACGTAGCAAGTCGCGGTGGTGCTGTCCCACATGCAGCTCGGGTCGAGACTGCAAGCAGTTGATGATGTTGCGTAGCACGGCTTAACTCCGCAGGTGCCGTTGTTCATCTGGCACGCAGCTGTGGCATTGCACTGAGATTCGGTGGCGGATGGAGAGCATGGGGATGGCTGGCAGGTAGCGCCGTCAATAGAAAGCGCCCAGCGGCAGCCGGCGGCAATGCAGTCGGACTGCTTGGAGAAGTCGCAAGATCGGATGTCGCACTTGTTGGACGTCGTGTTCCAGACGCACTGACTGTCAAGTGAGCATGCGGTGGCGCTGGTGTAGGCGCAGAGCTTCTGAACGCAGGCATTGTCGATGACCGTGCAGGCAGGGTCCGCAGCGCAAGCAGTCAGGGTGCTTGGATCGGATCCGGAGTAGCGGAACTTGCAAAGCAGGCGGCAGGTCTTAAGACCCTTATCCCAGAGGCAGCCGTTGGATTGTGTCGCGCATCCAGCTTCGGTGGTCTGCAAGGCGCAGGAAGGTTGGCAGCTTCCCATCCAGTCGCACACTGGTGAGGTAGAGCATTCGGTCTGAGTCGCGATGAGGCTGCACTTGCGAGAGCAGGTTCCGTTGGGGCCAAAGACGCAGAGCGGATTAGCGCCGCAGCCGTCAGCGTAGGGCGTCGCGCTGCAAGGCCGCATGCAGACGCCAGCACCGGCAGTCGTCGGCTCCCACTCGCAGCTGGCACCACCGGCGGTGCAGGAAGTCGAGGAGTTGTAAGTGCTAGTTGGGGCCTCGCAAGATCCCTGCTGGAAGTTCCATTGGCACGCAGTGTCGCTGAGGCAGTCGGCCTGGTTGTCGTGGCGAAGTCTGCAAGCAACGGTGCAGACACCACCCTGCATCACGCAGTTCGGGGCACCGCAAGCGTCGAAGCTCAGAGTGCTGCACGCGTCCACGCAGATGGTGCCGTTCCAGAGGCAGTTCGAGTTCGAGTCACAGGAGCCCTTGGTCGTGTAGCGAGCAGTGCAGCGAGTGATGCATCGCTGTCCGGCGTCCTTGGTGGCGTCCCAGCGGCACTCTGGCTGGGACTCGCAGAGTCCGGCCGCTGAGTTGGCGGCGGCGTTCTTCTCGCACGAAGGTCCGCAGCCGGAGCCAGTCCAGATGCAGTCCTGGTCGTTGTTGCATTGGTCCTTATTCGAGTACAGGCCCTGGCAGGAAGTCGTGCAGGCGCCGCTAGAGGTCGTGCGGCACTCACTGGTCTGAGCACAAGTGGAAGAGTTGCGGCGAGAGCACTGCTCGACACAGACGTAGTT
>JAURVW010000191.1 GCA_030655275.1 Solirubrobacteraceae bacterium | reverse complement strand
CACTATATCGAAGAGATGTTTGCAAGTGTCCCGGCGAATAATGACGAGCCCGGCAAACTGTACACGGACAGTCTTTCAAACCGCTACGAGTCTTCCGCTGCTCTGCGTTTCCTGCTGCGCACGGCATTCTTTCCGCCTTCGGGGCTGAAGGCATCGGTTACGAGTGGCTTTGAAGACTATCTTGATCGCTTGCGTGAACGCTTTGGCGCAAGCCTTGAGAACAGGTATCCAGCACTGTCGGTGAATGAGATTTCGATGTTTCAGGATGCTTATATCGGCGTGATCGACAGCCTTCATGTCGAGTTGATTTACTGCAGTGAAGGCACCTATCGTCGGCGCCTTGACGCTTTATGGCGCATTCTTGGTGATTCGCTGTCTCTGGCTGTGGGCAAGGTGGCACATGGATAACTCAACCATTCAAACTGTGCAAAACCGTCGCGAGCGAGTTGCTGACAGTGGAACGATCATAGGCTTCACATTTTAAAGTACGACACTTAAGTCCATGGAGATCACAGAATGAAGCTCTACTATAAGCCTGGCGCCTGCTCCCTTTCGCCTCACATCGTTGCCAACGAACTTGGACTCAAGGTCGAATTCATCAAAGTCGACCTCAAAGATCATGTAACAGAACAGGGGAAGAACTTTTACAAGGTCAACCCGCACGGCTACATTCCGGCGCTTGAGCTGGATAATGGTGAAATGCTATTGGAGGGTGTTGTAATCATTCAATATCTTGCAGACCAGCATCCCGAAATAGGCCTTGCTCCTGCCAACGGAACGTTTGAAAGATACAAGCTTCAGGAGATGCTCGCCTTCCTCTCAACGGAAATCCATAAGGGCTTTATTCCGCTCTTTTATGCTGCTCCGGCGGGAGATTACATCGAGATTGCAAGACCGAAGTTGGAGAAACGCTACGCCTGGATTAATGAGCATCTCTCAGACAAACAGTTTCTCATGGGTGACAAATTCACGGTCGCTGACACCTACCTGTTTGCGTTGACTGGTTGGGCCAAGGCGTCCTGGCTGAAGTCTTACGAGGACACGCCACTTCATCTTGACAGTCTTCATCATCTGCAGGCTTGGTATGAGCGTGTGAAGAGCCGTGAAGCCGTGCAACAGTCCATTCTCGAGGAAGGTCTCGACTTGAACTAGCGTCTTGATGCCCGATGCCAACGGGTAGCCCACTGCAGATCATC
>JAURVW010000135.1 GCA_030655275.1 Solirubrobacteraceae bacterium | reverse complement strand
ACGGCGCCATCGAACGCGCCGAGTTCCCGCGCTGGACGCTCTGCGTGCAGGTGATGTCGGAGGCGGCGGCCGAGGCCAGCCCGTTCAACCCCTTCGACCTGACGAAGGTCTGGCCGCACCGCGACTTCCCGTTGATCGAGGTCGGCGTGATCGAGTTGAACCGCAACCCGCGCAACTACTTCGCGGAAGTCGAACAGGCGGCGTTCTCGCCCGCCAAAGTGGTGCCCGGCATCGGCTTCTCGCCCGACCGGATGCTGCAGGCGCGGCTCTTCAGCTACGGCGACGCGCAGCGCTATCGCCTCGGCGTGAACTTCAATCACATCCCGGTCAATGCGCCGCGCTGCCCGGTCCACAGCTACCACCGCGACGGCGCGATGCGGGTCGACGGCAACTTCGGCGCCACGCCCGGCTACGTGCCGAACAGCCTCGGCGAGTGGGCCGATCGGCCGCAGCTGATGGAGCCGCCGCTGCATCTGGCCGGCGACGCGACGCACTGGGATCACCGCGCCGACGACGACTATTTCTCGCAGCCCGGCGCGTTGTTCAGGTTGATGCCGCCCGATGCCCAGCAGCGCCTGTTCGAGAACACCGCGCGCTCGCTCGGCGGTGCCGACGAGACCATCCAGCAACGCCACATCGACAACTGCAGCCGGGCCGATCCGGCCTACGGCGCCGGTGTCGCCGCCGCGCTCGCGGCTGCCAACAACGCATCGAAGGAGCTTTGATGAACACCATCCCCGGCTACACCTATGGCACGCCCGATGTCGCGCGCTCGCCGCTTTCCGACGAGGAATTCGAACTGCTCAAGACCACCGTGCTGTTCTCGCAGGACGACGTCGCCGCGTTGCGCATGGCGGGCGAGGTGCTCGACGACCAGATCGACGCCGTGCTCGACGTCTGGTACGGCTACGTCGGCGCGAACCCGCACCTCGTCCACTACTTCAGCGGCAAGAACGGCGCGCCGAATCCCGAATACCTCGCCGCCGTGCGTCATCGCTTCGGCCAATGGATTCGCGACACCACCGCCGCGAACTTCGATCGCCGCTGGCTCGACTACCAACACGAGATCGGCCTGCGCCACACGCGCATCAAGAAGAACCGGACCGATGGCGTCGACTCGGCCGCCGACGTGATCCACCTGCGCTACCTGGTGGCCTTCATCTACCCCATCACCGCGACGATGCGGCCCTTCCTCGCGAAGAAGGGCCATGGCGAGGCCGACGTCGAGAAGATGCACCAGGCCTGGTTCAAGGCGGTCACGCTGACCACCGTGCTGTGGAGCCAGCCGTTCGTGCCGGCGCGGGATTTTTGAGGTCAGGTCACTTCGCAAACGCCGCGGCGTATCCCGGCAGCGCGCGCCTCGCGCAATCCTGCATCTGTTTTCCGATGAGTT
>JAURVW010000134.1 GCA_030655275.1 Solirubrobacteraceae bacterium | reverse complement strand
GCACCCGGCGGCCTGGCTCGCGCCGGCCGCCACCGTCGACGGTCTCCTCGCGCGCGAGATTCCCGACGAGACCGCCGGCCCGCTCACCGGCTCGGCCGGTCGCTGGTCGGCCCTGGAGACGCGCGCCGTGGACCGGTTCGTCGCGATCCCCCTCGCGACCGGACGCCGCACCGTGCTCGTCGGCCCGTCGGTGACGCTCAGCTCCGTGCTCCTGCACCCGGTCTCCGGGCTCGACCTCACCGCGCTGCGAACCGACTAACGCACCACGTCGAAGACCTGCTTCTGGATGCCGTTCCCGAAGACCTCGTGCTCGACGAGCGCGAGCTTCTTCGCATCCTGATCGGCCTCGCTGAACAGGCGCTTACCGGCGCCGAGCAGCAGCGGGAACACGAGCAGGTGGTAGCGGTCCACCAGGCCGGCGTCCGCGAGCGCCGCACCCAACTCCGCGCTGCCGTGCACCAGGAGCGGCGCGCCGTCCTGCTCCTTGAGCTTCGCGACGGCATCGAGCGACGGCAGGATCGTTGCCGGCCAGCGCTCGTCCTGCTCCGTGAGCGTGGTCGAGACCACGTACCGCGGCAGGGCGTTGTAGCGGGCGAAATCGTCCATCGTGGGCCAGACGGGCGCGAACGCCTCGTAGGACCGCCGGCCGAGCAGCAGCCCGCCGGCCTCCTCCTGCTCGCGGCCCTTGATCTCGTAGGCGGCGGCGTCGAACGGCACCTCCTTGAAGGTCCACCCGGCGTTGCGGTAGCCGTCCTCGCCGCCCGGCGCCTCCATGACGCCGTCGAGGGAGACGAAGGCGGTGACGATGATCTGGCTCATGACGGGTGGTGCTCCTGGAGGGCGGGATGCCGGTGATGCCCGCGGCCACATGGTGGCGGGCTCTGCGGGGGTGGACCGTCCGTCGACGGGAAAGTCATCGGTTCCTCCCTCACGCCGCGCCGCCCGGGTACCCTTTCGGGGCACTGCCCCGATAGCTCAGATGGATAGAGCGACTCCCTCCTAAGGAGTAGGCCGCTGGTTCGACTCCAGCTCGGGGCGTAGAAGCGGTAACGCACCGGTCGCGACGTTGCGGCGGCGCCCAGGCCCTCCGATAGGGTCGTGACGTGCGCGGGCCCCTACGCAAAGCCCACGGCTGAGGCATGGCGACCTTCGCCGTCGAGTCCTTCGAACGTCTTCCCGGCGCGCCGGGTTGGGTGACCCTGCGCCTTGAGGGCCAGTGGACCGGCGACCTCGCGGGCCTGAGCGCCCCGGAACTGGTGATCGACGACGGTCGCCGCGACTTCAACCTGCCGCCCGTCTCGGGTCCCGGCACGGGGATCCCGACCGAGGGGCAGCGCGTGTGGCGCGTGGCGTTCTCGGTGCCGGAGGACGTGCTGAAGGGCGGCAAGCTCGCGTTTGCGGCGCGCCTCGGCGATCTCATCATCGACCTGCCGCGCCCCGTCGATCCAGTGCGCCCCACGGGCGCCGCCGGCACGAGCGCCCGCACCGTCGAGCGCCC
>JAURVW010000534.1 GCA_030655275.1 Solirubrobacteraceae bacterium | reverse complement strand
TCTGAATTAATACACTTTCCGGAATAACAAAGTTTATTAATACAATATTTGCATGATATTTCATAAGGATTATATTTCATATTATGTTACCTTATTATTTCATGAGTTATATTTTTATCTAAAATTCTTAAGAGAAATTTATTTCTTATAGAATAAAAAAAATTACAATATTTTTCTAATTGGTCTCTCTCAATTAACATATTTTCTAAATTTTTCATATTAATCACTCGTCATATAATTATAATATGCTTCAATTTCTTTTTCATTTGGCTCTCTATTATATTTATCTTTTAAATCTTTTATGGCTTCAAACCATGTATACTTTATCATAGTATACTATTGTTTTATTATCTTATATACTTTTCGTATAATGGATTAAATCATATATTTTATACATAAAAAAAAAGAAAAGATATTAATGTATTAATATCTTTGAGTAATCAATTTCAGGGTTTACGATTTTTGCGATGTTACAAATTCCTAACGTAAAGGCATGAAATTGATAACTATTCATAAAGTGAATCTGTTCATCAATGGTAATTATTGGATTACCGTTTTTATCAATTCCAAGCTGAAATTTTTTAATCAGTTTTTCTAATGGTTCTTTAATTGGTTTAATTTCAACTTTACCACAATTATTCATATAATAGGGTTTGTTTTGATATTCTTTAATTTTTTTACTCATGTATTTGTCTCCATTTTTTCCCTTCTTTTGAATTTCTCCACATAATATTATCATGTTCATCAGGGACATGAAGTTTATTTAAATGTAAAATTTTTTCATTATTCTCATCGTTCATAATTTTGCCTTATAAATATCTTCTTTTGGTTTAGATTTAATAATTTTTTCAGGAAATTTTTGATTAAATAAATTTGGTAATTTTATATTTCCTGAAAATATTACACATGGACAACTATCATATTGATTATTTGAACATGTTTTACATTCAATTTCTGCTTTATTATTTTCATCAAAAATCATATTTAAACCCTTCTTTTAAAAATAAAAAAAAAAAGAACTACTTTAAACAGGTAGTTCTATTTTTTCTTTTGTTTCTTCTGTTTTTCCTTCAAATGAAACAATCAGGTCATTGGTAGCAGTATTTACCTTTTCGGTAATGTATGTTATCTGTGATGGTGTGAAGGTATATTGATTTGATGTTGCCAATGTTTTTAAACCTTTCATAGCAGATAAGACTTTATTTAGCCGTGAATTTCCAAGCCTTATTGCTTTTTCAAAACCTGTTTCTCCAGATTCTCCAGAAACAATGGTTTTTACTACTTTACCATCAACTGTTTTTTCAACTGTCTTCTGCCATTCATTTCGAGTCTTTACCTTGATTGTTTCTCCAGATTTTATTCTCTGTTCGATGCGTGACTTATATATTGCATAAGCCTTATTTATATCTACTTTTTCTCGTCCTACTATAGTTATTTCCTGCTCACATGAGCAATACTATATTAATTTATTAGTATTTAATCCTTTTGGAATATGATTTAATTTTATTTTTTATGATATTTTAAAAATATGATTACTCATATCGAAAAATTATTTTTATTAAAACGATTTAAGAGATGATAATTTTTTCTTAATGGTAATATATCTATGAATGTCTTAAATCAAGTTTAAATTTGTTCGTAATTATGCGAATGTTCGTAGTTATGCGAATTAAATAAGAAGCAGAAGATATAAATAGTATAAAGACATGTAATGTATTATGAAGTATGTAAAAT
>JAURVW010000128.1 GCA_030655275.1 Solirubrobacteraceae bacterium | reverse complement strand
AGGCGCTGAAGCCCGGCGAGCAGGACCTCTTCGAGGTCACGTGGTCCGAGGTATCCGACGATTCCGCACATAGGTTCTCCGGGGTGGACGGCGAGGGGAAGGCCCGTCGACCCGAGCCCCCGACGTTAGCAATCCGGCCAGCTGGAACGGCCGGAAAAAGGTTCAGGCCAGTGCTCGTACGCGCGAGGCGACGCGCTCGCACAGTGCCGTCGCGAGCTCGGTCGTCGGCGCCTCGACCATCACGCGAACGAGCTGCTCGGTGCCGCTGGCGCGGAGCAGGATCCGGCCCTCGCCCGCGAGTTCCTGGGCGACGTCGTCGCGAGCGGCGAGCACGCCCTCGTCCTGGAGCGCGGCGTCGCGATCCGGGACGGGCACGTTGACGAGCAGCTGCGGCATCTTGCGCATGCCGTCGCGCTCCGTGAGATCGGTCCCGGCGAGGGCCTCGAGCACCAGGAGCGCACTCGCGATCCCGTCGCCGGAGGGGCAGAAGCCGAGGTCGATGATGTGGCCGGACTGCTCGCCGCCGAGCCGCCACGCCTTGTCGCGCAGGGCCTGGAGGACGTAGCGGTCGCCCACACCGGTGATCTCCACGTCGATCCCGCGATCGGACATCGCGCGGTGGAAACCGAAGTTCGTCATCACGGTGACGGCCACGCCGCCGCCGAGTTCACCCGTGCCCGCGAGGTGCTTGGCGATGAGCGCGATGATCTCGTCGCCGTCGACGACGCCCCCGCTGCGATCGACGGCGAGCACGCGGTCGCCGTCGCCGTCGAACGCGAAGCCGACGTCGTGGCCGCCCTCCTTCATCAGGGCGATGAGCCCCTCGAGGTGGGTCGAGCCGCAATCGGCGTTGATGTTCTCGCCGTCGGGGACGACCGCGACGGGCGTCACGTCGGCGCCGAGGCGGCGGAAGATCTCCGGAGCGACCTTGTAGGTCGCGCCGTTCGCGCAGTCGAGGGCGACCTTCAGACCCGAGAGGTCGAGGCCGTCGAATCGTTCCGCGAGTGCACGGAGGTAGTCCTCGCCGGCGCCGATGAGCCGACCGACGTCGCCGTGGACCGCACCGAGACCGTGGTCAGCGCGGATGCGCGCCTCGATGCTCGCTTCGGTCGCGTCGTCGAGCTTGTGCCCGTCGGGACCGAAGAACTTGATGCCGTTGTCGGCATACGGGTTGTGCGACGCCGAGATGACGGCGGCGAGATCGAAGCCGTGCCGCGCGGACAACAGCGGCGCGGCCGGGGTGGGCAACACCCCGCCGAGCAGGACCGAGGCGCCTCGGCTGGAGGCGCCTGCGGCCAGTGCCGCCTCGAGCATCGGGCCCGAGCGCCGCGTGTCGCGGAGCACGAGCATCCGCTTCGCGCCCAGCTCGTCGGTGGCGGCACGACCGAGCTGGAGTGCGAGCGAGGCCGTGAGGACCTCGCCCGCCACACCGCGGACCCCGTCTGTGCCGAACAAAGAACGTTCGGCCATGACAGGAGCGACTAGCGCTTGCTGAACTGCGGACGCTTACGAGCCTTCTTGAGGCCGGCCTTCTTGCGCTCCTTGACGCGCGCGTCACGCGTCAGGAAGCCACGGCGCTTGAGCTCGGCACGCAGCTGCGGATCGGCCTCGAGCAGGGCGCGCGAGACGCCGTGGCGCAGGGCACCGGCCTGGGCGGCAACGCCACCACCATGGATGGCGGCGACGACGTCGACCTTCTCCTCGAGAGCGACGACCTCGAGCGGCTGACGCAGGACACGCTGGAGCGTGGCGCGCGGGAAGTAGGCGTCAACGTCCTTGCCGTTGATCGTGTACTTGCCGGTGCCAGGCTTGAGCGTGACGCGGGCGACGGCCGTCTTGCGCTTGCCGGTGGCGCGGTAACGCGCGTCGGCGGCGAGCTCGATCGTCGTGGTGATCGGGCCGTGGTCGACGAGATCGTCGTCCTCGGAACCGTCTTCGGAATCCTCGTCGGACTCGCCGGAGAACGGGTCTGCACCCTCTTCGACGATGTCGACCTCGAGGTCGGCACCCGGGATCGCCGGCTTGACGCGGGGCGTCTCGTCGGTCTCGTCCTCGTCGTCCGTCTCACCCTCGGCGGTGACGGCCGGGGCCGCCTCCTCGCTCACGGGCTGCTCGGCGGCCGCTTCGGCCTCCGGCGCCTCGGTGGGCTCAGGGGTCTCGGCTGCTGCCTGCGGCTCCTCTTCGGGCGTGCCGTCAGTGGTCGTCTCGTCGATCACGTGCTGATCTCCAGGGGCTGCGGCTTCTGCGCCACGTGCGGATGGTCGGTGCCGGCGTAGATCTTCAGCTTCGTGAGCTGCTTACGGGCCAGGCGGTTCTTGGGCAGCATGCCCTTGACTGCGCTGCGGAGGACCTCTTCGGGGCGGCGTGCGAGCTGCTCCTCGAGGGTGCGCGACTTGAGGCCGCCCGGGAAGCCCGAGTGGCGGTAGTAGAGCTTGTCCTCACGCTTGTTCCCCGTCACGGCCACCTTCTCGGCGTTGATAACGACGACAAAGTCGCCGGTATCCACGTGGGGCGTGTATTCGGGCTTACGCTTACCGCGGAGGATTTCCGCGATCTGGGTGGAGAGACGACCGAGAGTGAGTCCGGTCGCGTCGATGATCACCCAATCGCGTTTGCGATCGTTCGAGTTTGCGACGTAGGTCTTCATGAGAAAAAGGGCGCGGCCGGACGCTGAGGCGGCCTGCGCGGAACGGGAAGTGTACGAGATCGCAGCTCTTGCCGCGTTGCGCCTCGTTCTCGGTAGGGTTCGCGTCTGCGCTTGTCCCGCCCCGGCGGGACGTCTCCCCAGAGCACGCATGCGGTACGCCGGAATCCCCTCCTTCAGCTGCACCCCCGCAGCCATGCCTCCACGCCGGGTGGCGATCGCGGCTGCCGCGGCACTCACCGGGCTCGTCACCCCCACCGCATCGACCGCGTCCGCGCCGTCCGGCGGCGGGATCGCGATCGCCCCCTCGGCCGAGGCGCAGGCGAAGTCGATGGTCGTCCGGAAGATCAGCTGCGTCCGCGGGTGCCGTTCGATCGACTCCGTGAAGGCCGGGGCCGTCCTGCGCTTCCAGGGCCCATTGCTCACGAAGGGCAGGCGCGTCGTCTACCTCGGGGGCGCGGGCGATCAGGACGACGTGCTCGCCAAGCTCCGTGTTCAGAAGGTCGGCAGGGACAAGGTCGCGGTGGCCGCGCTCCCCAAGCGCGCGCACAGCGGCCCGGTGGCGATCGAGATCACCGACGGCGTGCGGTCGCCCGCGAGCACCGCCGCGATCACCGTTCCCGGGCAGGCGATCCGCATCGCGGACGTGGCCCCGCTCACCGGCCCGGGCCCGTTCTTCCCGATCCGAGGGGTCTTCAAGTTCGGCACGGGCACCGCGGCGTTCGGCGGAGGACGCCACCACGAGGGCCAGGACGTCTTCGCCAAGTGCGGTACCCCGCTCGTGGCCGCCGAGGCGGGCGTCGTCACCACGAACAAGTTCCACGCCCGAGCGGGCAACTACCTCGTGGTCGACGTCGACGGTGGGGCCCACGACGAGATGTACGCGCATCTGAAGGCACCGGCCCTACCGCCCCTGGGCACGAGGGTCGAGGCCGGGACACCCATCGGCGAAGTCGGTGACACCGGCCGCGCGGACGGATGCCACCTGCACTTCGAACTGTGGGAGGGCAACTGGCAGGGTGTCGGCGGCGCCGGCAAGCCGGTGGACCCGCTCGCCACGCTCAAGGCGTGGGCGGCCGCGCCCAACGGCCCGGCCGCACCGCCGGCCGCTCTCGCCTCGCGCTAGCTGCCGAGGAACGCGACCAGCTGCTCGTTGAACTCGGCCGCGTGCGTCACGTTGAAGCCGTGCGGCCCGCCCTCGACGACGTGCAGCTTCGCGCCGGGGATCGCCTCCGCCGTGCGCTTGCCGCTCACCTCGAACGGCACGATGCCGTCGGCGTCGCCGTGGATCACGAGCGTCGGCACGTTGATCTTCGCGAGGTCCGCGCGGAAGTCGGTCTTGCCGAATGCGGTGATGCAGTCGAGCGTGCCCTTCGGTGAGGCCACGGCAGCCGACCCGAACGCGATGTGCTTGACCGGATCGCTCGCCAGGTCCTTCTTCCCCGCCGAGAAGAACTGCACGAGGAAGTCGTCGAGGAACGCCGCACGATCGGTCGTCACGCCCTGCTGGAAGGACTCGATCGTCGCGTCGTCGAGGCCACCGTCCGGGTTGTCGTCGGTCTTGTAGAGGTACGGCGGGACCGCGCCGGCGAAGACGAGCTGCTTGATGCGGTCGGTGCCGTGGGTGCCCGCGTACCGCGCGAGCTCGCCGCCGCCCATCGAGAAGCCGACGAGCGTGACGTCCTGCAGGTCGAGGTGGTCGAGCAGCTTGCCGAGGTCGGCGGCGAAGGTGTCGTACTCGTAGCCGCCCCACGGCCGACCCGACCGGCCGAAGCCACGGCGGTCGTACGTGATGACGCGGTAGCCGGCGTCGATCAGCGCGGGCTTGTTGTACTCCCACGAGGTGCCGTCGAGTGGCCAGCCGTGGATGAGCACCACCGGTCGGCCGGTGCCGTGATCCTCGTAGTAGAGGTCGATGTCGGTGCTGTTCTCGGTGTCGACGGTGACGTAGGGCATGGTGCTTGCTTCCCGGTTGCGAACGTGTCGATCGCCACGCTAGGAGCCCCGGCGCGGGGCCGGTGAACGGACGGAAACAGGCCTGGCGTCGGGGCCCGGCAGGCCGAGGCGCCCGGCCTGCGATCCTCCTTCACGATGGCTTCGGCACCCACTTCCTCACGCGACGACCTGCGCGCCGACTGCGAGCAGTGCTTCGGCCTCTGCTGCGTCGCCCTGCCGTTCGCCAAGACCGCGGACTTCGCGATCGACAAGTCCTATGCGGAGCCGTGCCCGAACCTCGCCGAGGACTTTCGCTGCCGGATCCACACGCGCCTACGGGAGTCCGGGTTCCGGGGTTGCACCGTCTACGAGTGCTTCGGCGCGGGCCAGAAGACCTCGCAGGGCACCTTCGAGGGCGTGTCATGGCGCGAGGATCCCGCCAACCGCCTGCCGATGTTCGAGGTGTACTCGGTCCAGCGGGTGCTCCACGAGCTGCTCTGGTACCTCACCGAGGTGATCGACCATCCGGCGTGCCGGCCGGTACAGGCCGGCCTGCGTGAGGCGCTCGAGACGACGCGCGCGCTCACCGACCGGTCCGTCGAGGAGCTGTTGCGCCTCGACTACGACGAGCATCGAGCCGACGTGAGCTCGCTGCTCCTCGACGCGAGCGAGCTGATCCGC
>JAURVW010000123.1 GCA_030655275.1 Solirubrobacteraceae bacterium | reverse complement strand
TACTCCGGCGAGCACATCCGCCGCAAGGTCGGAAAGGCTGGTAAGTGACATGGCGATCTCCCTGTCCAAGAACAAGCACACCGCGTCGCGCGTGCGCTCGCGCCTGCGCCGCCAGGTCCGTGGTCGGAAGAAGATCTCCGGCACCGCTGTGCGTCCTCGCCTGGTCGTGACCAAGTCGAGCAAGCACATCACCGTGCAGGTGGTCGACGACCTCGTCGGCAAGACGCTGGCCTACGCCTCCACCATGGAGGCCGACCTGCGCACCGACGGTGGCGACAAGACCGCCAAGGCCAAGCGCGTCGGCGGCCTCGTCGCCGAGCGGGCCAAGGCGGCCGGCATCGACGGAGTGGTCTTCGACCGCGCCGGGAACAAGTACCACGGTCGCATCGCGGCCCTTGCGGACGGCGCCCGCGAGGGCGGCCTGACGTTCTGATCGCGCAGCACGCGAGAGAAGAGACTGTAGAGAGATGAGGAACAACTCATGAGCGGACCCCAGCGCGGACAGCGTGCGGGTGGCGAGCGTCGTGGTGGCCGTGACGACCGTCGCGGCAACCAGGGCGCAGACAAGACCGCCTACATCGAGCGCGTCGTTGCCATCAACCGAGTCGCCAAGGTCGTCAAGGGTGGTCGACGCTTCAGCTTCACCGCCCTGGTCGTCGTCGGCGACGGCGAGGGTCTGGTCGGCGTCGGCTACGGCAAGGCCAAGGAGGTGCCCGCGGCGATCGCCAAGGGCGTCGAGGAGGCGAAGAAGGCTTTCTTCCGCGTCCCTCGCATCCAGGGCACCATCCCCCACCCCGTCCAGGGCGAGAAGGCCGCCGGCGTGGTCATGCTGCGTCCGGCCGCTCCCGGTACCGGCGTCATCGCCGGTGGTCCGGTGCGCGCCGTGCTGGAGTGCGCCGGCATCCACGACGTGCTGAGCACGTCGCTCGGCTCGTCGAACCAGATCAACATCGTCCACGCGACGGTGGAGGCCCTGCGGATGCTCGAGCAGCCCGAGGCCGTCGCCGCCCGTCGTGGTCTCCCGGTCGAGGCCGTCGCCCCGGCGGCGCTCCTGCGGGCCC
>JAURVW010000113.1 GCA_030655275.1 Solirubrobacteraceae bacterium | reverse complement strand
TTGTAGACCATGGTCCGTTCGAGCGGATAGGCCGTGGCGCCCTCGGTGATGAGGATGTAGCCGAACCTGGACGCGACGACTGCGCCGCCGACGGCGGAGACCAGCAGGTAGAGCCTGACCCGCTGATCCGGCTCGATCGCTCGGACGGCGAGTGGCACGAGGATCGGGAGGACCATCTGCGCCATCGCGAGGTAGAGGTAGATCGCGAAGCTCTCCACACCGGCCGGCACCTTGCCGTCGGTGCCGAGCCATACGAACGCCTCAACCGCCTGATGGGCCGCGAAGAACAGGGGGATGGACGCGACCGCGATCTGGTTCCGGGTCTTGGCTGCGCGCAAGGTGAGGACTCCGACAGGAGTCAGGACTGCCGCAGCCGCGAGGTCAGCTTCGAACGAGAAACACATGAGGACGGCGTGTAGTCAATCAGAGTTCCGTGTCGAAGGACACTCTGGTAAACGCCGTTACCTGGCGGTTGCCGTCGCTGGCGCACGAACGTCTTTGCAGAGCCCCTCATGTTGCGTGAACGCCCGTGGGTGCTCGCGAGAGATACCCTGGGCGGCATCCGCGGGCGCGGGTGGTCCCCGCCGGGACCAGCACGCCCCGCGCGACCACCTCGCACCCGAGCGAAAGCCACCGAGCCACCGCATGTTCATCTTCAAGGCAGCCGTTGTCGGCGCCGGCACGATGGGCGGCCAGATCGCCCAGACGATCGCCGCCTCCGGCATCCCCGTCCTCCTCAAGGACATCAAGCAGGAGTTCATCGACGCCGGCATCAAGGCCGCCACCGAGGCGACCCAGGGCGAGGTCGCCCGCCTCGTGAAGAAGGGCAAGCTGACCGAGGAGCAGGCCGCGGCCCGCGTCGACGAGGTCATCGGCCTCATCACCGGCACGCTCACCTACGAGGGCTTCGGCGACGTCGACTTCGTGATCGAGGCCGTCCCGGAGCGGATGGACATCAAGATCGCGATCTTCCAGGACCTCGACGCCGTCACCCCGTCGCACGCGATCCTCGCGACGAACACGTCGGCCCTGTCGGTCACCGAGATCGGTGAGGCGACCACGCGTCCCGACAAGGTCGTCGGCTTCCACTACTTCTACCCGGCGACGCTCATGCCGCTCGTCGAGGTGATCGAGGGCGAGTACACGTCGGCCGAGACCGTCGCCGTCGCCTACGCCTTCGCGCAGAACACGCGCAAGCAGCCGATCATCTGCGGCGAGTGCCCCGGCTTCGTGGTGAACCGCATCCTGATCGCCGCCGTCGGCGAGATCTGGAAGGCGCAGGAGGAGGGCAACCTCGACATCCAGAAGATCGACGCCGGCCTGCAGGAGGCGAAGGCCCTGCCGATGGGTCCGTTCCTGCTGCTGAACCTCCTCGGTCTCGACACGGCGCTCCACACGGCGCAGCACCTGCACGAGGAGTACGACGGCGGTCTCGTGGACCCCAACGACTCGTCGTTCTACGTGCACCAGGGCATCTCCGAGCTCGTCGCCGCCGGCAAGTCCGGTGTGAAGTCGGGCGAGGGCGTCTACAAGGCCGACGGCTCCAAGAACCTCCCGGGCGACGAGGAGCCGAACATCGACGAGCTCGTCACGCGCACGCTGCTCACGTCGCTGCGTGAGGCCTGCCAGCTCGTCGAGGAGGGCATCGCCGGCATCCGCGACATCGACTTCGGGATGATGGGCGGCGCCGGCATGGATCCGCGCCGTGGCCTCATGCCGCCGTTCATGAAGGCCGACCAGATCGGTCTCGACGTGGTCCTCGGTCAGTTCCACGATCTCGCCGAGAAGTTCGGTCCGCGCTTCGCCCCGCCGGTGCTCCTGCAGCGCCTCGTGGCGCAGGGTCGCCTGGGCACCAAGTCGGGCCAGGGCTTCTACCCGTACCCGAACTTCGACGCCGAGCAGCCGGCCGAGACGGTCAAGCTCGAGTCTCGCGACGGTGGCATCTCCATCGCATGGCTCGCGAACGGCCTGATGAACTCGCTCTCGCCGACGGTGATCGCGGACCTCAAGAAGGTCTGGGACACCGTGGAGGGCCGCGGCGACCGCGCGCTCATCTTCGCGTCGGCCAACCCGCTGCTCTTCTGCGCCGGCGCCGACATCAAGGCATTCACGCAGCTCGACGAGGCTGCGGGTGCGCAGCTGCTCGACGAGGCCCACAGCCTCTTCCGTTCGTTCGGGCAGAGCAGCGTCGCGACGATCGCGGCCGTCAACGGCCTCGCCTACGGCGGTGGCTGCGAGCTCGCGATGTCGGCCGACATCCGCCTCGCCGCCCGCTCGGCCGTCTTCGGTCAGCCCGAGGTCAAGCTCGGCATCATCCCCGGCTTCGGTGGCACGCAGCGCCTGCCGCGCCTCGTCGGTGGCGGCCGGGCCCTCGAGCTCAACCTCATCGGCGACCCGCTTCCGGCGGCCCTCGCCGAGGAGTACGGCCTCGTGAACCGCGTCGTCGACGACCACGCCCTCATCGAGTCCGCCCTCAACTGGGCCCGCAAGCTCGCCTCGCAGGCCCCGATCGCCGTCAAGCAGATCAAGACCGTCTCCAACCAGGGCGACCTCGACGACGGCATCGCCGCCGAGAAGGCCGGTTTCGCGACCGCCTTCGGCTCCGCCGACGCCAAGGAGGGCATCTCCGCCTTCCTCGGCAAGCGCGAAGCGAAGTGGACGAACTCCTAGTCCGGGGGGCTGAGGAGGCGGCGGCGGCGAGCGCCGCCGGCGCTGGCTGCGCCGCCTGAGATCCAGGCAACGAAGGGCGCCCCGGCAGAGCCGGGGCGCCCCATCTGCGCCACGGGCAACCTGGCCAGGGCCCGGACGACGCCCAGTTTTCTTGAGTCGCAAGTTCATCTGGACGTGTCAGATGAATTTGCGACTCAACCTTTCGGTGTGTCGAGGCGACGCTGTTGGCGAGCGATGGCGGCCCCGAGCCGCCGCATGCTGCTGTCAGGGTCGAGCGCGACGGATTCGGTGGCGAACCGGACCACGTCGAGGTCGGCGTCGAAGAAGTCGGCGTCTCTGAGGATGTCGGAGACTCGCGACAGTGGTCGATCGTGGCT
>JAURVW010000107.1 GCA_030655275.1 Solirubrobacteraceae bacterium | reverse complement strand
CGAGGCGCTCGTCGGCGCCGTCCGGGCCACCTCGCGCGACACCGACCCCCGCGATCCGGCGACGCCCGGCGACCGGCCCGAGCTGATCGCCAGCGGCGGACTGCGCGACGGTGTCGAGGGCGCCACCTGCCTCGCGCTGGGCGCCACCGCCGTCGGCTTCGCCCGCGAGCTCCTCCTCGCAGCCCAGGACGATCGCGCCGACGAAGCCGTCGGCGTCCTGATCCGGCAGCTGCGGATCGCCACCTGGCTCACCGGCGCGGCAACGAGCGCCGAGCTCACGCGCGCACACCTGCAGGAGGCAACGCGATGAAGGTCATCGTCGTCGGTTCGGGACTCGGCGGGCTGGGCACCGCGATGCGGCTGCAGGGCGCCGGGCACGACGTGACCGTCCTCGAGCAGATGGATGCGCCGGGCGGCCGCGCCTCGCAGATCATCGACGGGCGCTACACGTGGGACACGGGCCCGTCGCTGCTCACGATGCCGTGGGTGATGGAGGAGACCTTCGCCGCGGCCGGCCTGAACTTCCACGAGGAGGTCGAGCTCGGCCCGCTGGAGCCGTTCTACCGGATCCACTGGGCCAACGAGGATCGCCACCTGGACTTCATCACCGACCGTGAGGCGTTCCAGGGCGAGCTCGCGAAGTTCTCCAGCAAGGACGCGCTCGCGTTCGACGGGTTCATGGACGCCCTGAAGCCGATCTACGAGGAGGGCATCCTCGGCGCCGGCCGCCGATCGTTCGACTCGCCCCTCGCGCTCGCGAGCTTCCTCCCGACGATGCTCAGGCTCGGCGCCGCGCTGCCGCTGCACACGTTCGTCTCCCGGCACTTCGAGAACGAGCGCATCCGCGAGGCCATGGGCTTCCATTCGCTCTTCATCGGCGGCGACCCGTTCCGGGTGCCCGCGATCTACGGGGCACTCGTGTACCTGCAGTTCCTCGACGGTGTGCACTACGCGAAGGGCGGCGTGTACTCGGTGGTCCAGGCGATGGCCCGCAACCTCGACGTCCGCTGCGGCGTGCGGGTCGACCGGATCGAGCATCGCGGCGGCCGGGTGCGTGGGGTCGTGACCGCCGGCGGCGAGGTCATCGAGGCCGACGCCGTCGTGTGGAACGGCGACGCGACGCGCCTCGACGCCCTCCTGGGCGTGCGGCCCCAGCTGCGCACCCGACGGACGACGATGTCGGCGCTGCTGCTCTACCTCGGCACCGACCGGGTCTTCCCGCAGCTGCTGCACCACACGCTCATGGTGGGCACCGGCTACAAGCGGTTCATCAAGGACGTGACTGCGCGTCGCGTGCTCCCGGCGAACTACTCGACCTACATCCACGCGCCCTCGCGCACCGAGCCCGGCATGGCGCCGGAGGGCGGCGACTCCATCGCCATCCTGCTGCCCGTGCCGAACCTCAAGAGTGGTGACGCGTGGGACGACGAGCTCACCGACCGCGTGTCGCGCGCCGTGGTCGCCGATCTGGAGTCGTCGTTCGGAGTCGAGGGGCTGGGCGACGCGACCGTCGTCGAGCACCGCATGACGCCCGCCGACTTCCGCGACCGGCTCGGGGCCGTCGACGGCAACGCCTTCGCGATCGAGCCGACCCTCCACCAGTCCGCGGCGTTCCGCGTGCCGAACCGGCATCCGAAGGTGCGCGGCGTCTACGCCGTCGGCGGCGGCTCGCATCCGGGCGCCGGCGTCCCCGGCGTGCTGTTCGGCGCCGAGGTCACCGCCGGGCTGATCGAGAAGGACCATCCGCGGGCGGGCGGCGGTCGTCGTCGCACGGTCGACTCCGGCGAGCCGGAGGTGGCTGCATGAGCGCACGCGAGACCGGCGCCTCGGCGATGAACGAGGCCCGCGAGACCCACAAGGCCGTCGGCAAGACGTTCTGGCTGGCCTCGCGGCTCCTGCCGAAGGAGATCCGCGACGACGTGCACCTCCTGTACTTCGTGCTGCGCACGCTCGACGACGCCGTCGACGATGCATGGCCGAACGCCGACGAGGTGGTCGGCGGGGTCGAGGCCTGGGCGCGGGGTGCAGAGCCGACGACCCGCGAGGCGCTGATCCTCGCCGACCTCTCCAGCCGCCATCCGCTCGACCCGACGGTGGTCGGCGACTTCTGTGCCGGCATGCGGCACGACCAGAGCGATGCCGTGATCGCGACCGAGGACGACCTCGACGAGTACTGCTACCGCGTCGCCGGCACCGTGGGCGTGCTCATGACCTCGCTGCTCGGCGCTGCCGACCCCGAGGCCGCCCGTGGGCCCGCGATCGCGCTGGGCCAGGCGATGCAGCGCACCAACATCCTCCGCGACATCGACGAGGACCTCGAGAACGGCCGCGTCTACATCGCGACCGAGACCGTCGATGCGTTCGGGTCGCTCATGCCCGGCGAGCGCGCCGCACTGCTCCGCGACCAGATCGCCCGTGCCGACGAGCTCTACGACCGCGGCATCGCGGGCATCCACCACCTCCAGAGCGGCGGACGGGCCATCGCCGCCGCAGCGGCGATGTATCGACAGATCCTTCGGCAGATCGAGCGCGAAGGGCTCGGCGCGCAGGCCGGCCGCGCCGTCGTGCCGTTGCCGCGCAAGGTGAGCGCCGCGGTCGGCGTGCAGCGCACGGTGCGACACCGGCGCTGGAGTCGGCGCTCGGCGAGGCCGATCGGCGCCTGAGGCGCTGGCGGCGGCCCTCAGGCCGCCTTGCGATCCCAACCTTCGAGGCGGTTCGCCGTGCCGAACTCGGGACGCTCGGATCGGACCGGGGCGGCGGCCAGACCGACCGCGAGGCGCACGGCCCGACCGTCGTCTCCTGGCTCCCAGACGACGTCCTCGTGGATCGTCGCTCTGGCGGGAATGCGATACCAGGAGCGCATTGGACGTGTCATCAGCCGCGAAGGCCTGCGGGTCATCAGCGTCGCGACGCGATGTGAGCCGCCCACGAGCTCTCCCGGGCGATAGAGAGCCCCCGGCCAGCCGGTCACGCCCGCCCGTACCGCGAGCCCCGGGACCGTCTGCCACCTCGAGCCCGGTTTCAGGAACCCGCGGTACTCCGCGAACATGCTCCGCGACAGGGACGGGAACTCCCCTTCCTCCAGCACGACCTCCGGGTCGATCCGCTCCCGGCGACTGAATGCTCCCTTCGCTTCGAGGGTGTCGCCCCTCGCCACGAGTCCGGACCGGCCGCGGACGTAGGTCCAGTAGGCGAGGAGGAGAAGGATCGGACCGCCCACGACGCCCAACGTGATCGCGCGTTCGCGCGCGTCAGCGCCGACGCCCTCCGTGAGCAGGAGGGCTGCGAGGACCACGAACACGAGGAACAGCGACCGGGTGAGACGCTCCTGCCAGTGCGTCGTCTGGATCAGGACACCGCCGGGTTCTCTTCGCAGACGTTCGATGGCGGCTGTGGCGGATTCCTGCTCCGCTCCAGGGAGTTGCATGCTCCGAAGATCGGCTACGCGCCAGCGCGTCTTGAGCACGGGCGGTATCGCGCCGACGCCCGGCCGAGGTGATCTCCACCGGCGATCCGCTCGGTACCCTGGGATGGTGCGTCGCTCTCACGTTCTTGCGGCCGCACTCGGTGCGAGCCAGATCGCCTACGGCCTCGAAGCGCCGCGTCCGCCGTGGATGACGCGCGGCATCGTCGCGTTGCTGCTCACCACGTCGACGGCGGATGCGATCGAGCAGCGCGGCGCCCGCGGCGCCGCCGTCGTCGCCGCAGCGGGCTCCGTCGGCTTCGGCGCCGAACTGCTCGGCGTGCACACGGGTCGCCCGTTCGGGTCGTACGGCTACTCCGAGCAGCTCGGACCGCAGATCCACGAGGTGCCGCTCCTCGCGGGCGCCGCGTGGGGGCTGCTGGCCCGCCCGAGCCGGGTCGCCGGCGACTGGGCCTCCCGGGCCCTGCCGGGAGAGCGTTCGCCCCTTGGCCAGCGCGCCACCCGCGTGCTCGCCGCCGCCACCGCGCTCACCGCCTGGGACGTGTTCCTCGATCCGCGCATGGTGCGCGAGGGCTACTGGCACTGGCCCGAGGGCGGCTGGTACGAGGGCATCCCTTGGACGAACTACGCCGGCTGGTGGGCGACGGGCGTCGTCGCCTTCGGCGCCGCCGAGCTGATCGACCCGCACGACGACCCCGCCGCGCCACCCGCTGCCTCGGCGCCGTCGGCCATCGGCGACGAGCGCTCGGGCGACACCGCCCTGGGGCTCTACGCGTGGACGTGGATCGGCGAACTCATCGCGAACGTGCTGCTCTGGAAGCGACCGAAGGTCGCCGTCGCGGGCGGCCTGTCGATGGCGGCGATCGCGCTGCCCGCCCTGGCAAGGCGCGTCCTGGCCGCAAGGGCCTGATGCGCGTCGTCGTCGTCGGAGCCGGGATCGGTGGGCTCACGGCCGCGGCCACGCTCGCGCATCGCGGCCACGACGTGACCATCGTCGAGTCGACGGGCACCGTCGGTGGCAAGGCGGGCCGGCGCACCGTCGGCGGACTCGCGTTCGACACGGGCCCCTCGCTGCTCACGATGCCGCACGTCATCCGCCGAACGCTCGCCTCGTGCGGGCTCGAGGAGGACGCCCTCGCGCTCCGGCGGGTCGAGCCCGTCACGCGCTACCGCTTCGCCGACGGCACCTCGGTCGAGCTCAGCGCCGACGACGACCGCTCGGTCGAGGCGCTCGAAGCCTGGTCGACGGGTGCGGGGCGCGCCTGGCGGGAGTACCTGCGGATCTGCGGCGAGATGTGGGAGGGCTCGGAGGCGATCCTCACCGGCCTGCCGCCGTGGCCGCCGCGTCGCCCCACCGCCACGGATCCCACGCCCGATCCTCGCGACGGTCTGCGGGTGCGTCCGCACCTCACGCTCCGCCAGCTCGCGAAGGGCCTCTCGCCCGACCCGCGGATGCAGCAGATCGTCGAGCGCTTCGCGACCTATGCGGGGGCCGATCCGCGGCGTTCGCCGGCGGTGCTGTCGCTGGCGGGCTACGTCGAGCATGCCTTCGGCGTCTGGTACCCCGGGCGGTCCGGTGGCCTGCACGCGATCCCCGAGCTGCTCGTCGAACGGGCCCAGTCGTGCGGGGCGACGCTCGTGCTCGGTGAGCCAGTCGAGGCGATCGAGGCCTCCGGTGGCCGGGCCCGGGCCGTGCGCACCGCGGAGCGACGCATCGATGCCGACGCCGTCGTCTTCGGTGGCGATCACCGCACCCTCGCGGGTCTGCTCGAGGGCGCGCCACGGTCGGCACCGTCGCTCCGGCGCTCGCTCGCCCGGGCCGCAGGTCGACCGGGTCGTCGTGAGCCGTCGGTCTCGGGGCTCGCCCTGCTGCTGGCCGTGCAGCCGCCCGCACCGACGACCGTCCATCACGAGATCCGCTTCTGCGCCGACTACGACGCCGAGTTCGACGACCTCTATCGCCACCGACGCCTCGTACGCGACCCCACGCTCTACCTGAGCGTGCCGACGGCCAGTGCGGCGACGGCCCCAGGGGCGCGACCGACCGCCGACGAGGCCGCGACGACCTCCGTCGCCAACGGTGAACGCGCTTCGGCCGGATCGGGCGGGAATGGCGCGGGAGATCGGGCCGACGTGCCGAAAGAGAGTGGAGTGCCGCACGCCGACCCCACCGCTGCACACTCGCCCGAGCCCTGGTTCGTCCTCGTCAATGCTCCCGCAGGCGCGCCCGAGGGCGAGATCGACGCCTACGCCGAGACCGTCGAGGCACGTCTCGGCCTGCCCGACGGGGCCGTCGTCGCGCGCGACCGTCGGTCTCCCGCCGACCTCGCCGCCGAGTCCGGCACGCCCGATGGCGCGATCTACGGCGACGCTCCGCACGGTCGCCTCGGAACGCTGCGTCGCCCCGGTCCCCTCGTCCCCGGCGTGCGCGGACTGCTGCGCGTCGGCGGCACCGTGCACCCGGGCGGTGGCGTGCCGCTCGTGATGCTCTCGGGCCTCACGGCCGCCAGGCTCGTGGAGGAGGGTCGATGACGACGCAGGCGCCCGAGCGCGCCTCCGGGCAGGGCAGCGAGGTCGACCGTCCGCTCCCCGTCCCGCCGCCGGACCTCCCGCGCGAGCCGCTCGGCATCACGTTCCGCTACTGGCTGCGCGAGCAGCGCGTGGCTGTTGCCGCCTGGCTGCTGATCGTCGTGCTGCTGCTCGCGGGCGCCGGGCTCTACGTCGCCGGCGCGCTCGACCCGTTCAAGATCAAGACGGCCGACACCACCTTCGGCACGAAGGGCGCGAACCTCGTCGAGCGCGGCGCCTTCGGCAGCGACATCGACGTGGGCGTCGTCGGTGACGGCCAGGACACCACCTTCATCATCCGCGACAAGTCGCTCTCCGGCCCGCAGCCGGCCGTCATCTTCCTCCACGGGTTCGGGTCGAGCCTGGTGGTCGGGTACGAGCCGTGGCTCGAGCATCTCGCGCGCCAGGGGCTGACGGTGATCTTCCCGTCGTGGCAGCAACCGCCGTTCCCGATCGACGGCACGCAGAACCCGCGGGTCAACATGTTCCGCGGGGTGCGGCTCGCCGTACAGGCCGTGCCGATCCAGCAGGACAAGGTCGCGGTCATGGGCTTCTCCGCAGGCGCGGCGCTGGCCTTCGACTACGCCGCGCTGTCGAAGAAGCTCGATGTGCCGAAGGCCGGCCTCGTGTACTCCGTGTACCCGGGCCGCGCCTTTCCCGGCGAGGAGAAGGTGATGCTGCCGCTGCCGCCCGCTGGCGACATCCCGGCCGACACGAAGATCGTCACGCTCGTGAGTCGCAAGGACAGGGAGGCGGGCACCGCGTGGGGCCGCGCGCAGTACGACTCCCTCGCCGGCCGCGGACGGGACCTGCGCGAACTCGTCTACGTCGACACGCCCGGGCTCGGCGGCCACTTCGCGCCCGCCGAGGTGGGTCGCGACGTCCGCACGACCTTTTGGCAGCCCTTCGACCGCCTCCTCACCGCGCATCTCGGGGTGCAGCGCCTGCCCGATCCGGCCCTGAAGCGCTCGATCAGGTCGGCGCACAAGACGCAGGAGCTGCTGCAGCAGAAGCGCATCGACAAGAAGAAGGCGCAGCGCGGCGAGAGCTCGGTCCTCGACGGCGGCTCGACGACGACGAACGTGATCGGCGCCAAACCCGACCTACCGAACGGCTGAGCGGGCCGCCCGGCGGCGCTCAGGTGCGCGGCGGCAGCAGGCCGGCGAGCGGGTCGCGACCGTCCCAGGTGCCGCTCGAGGCGACGGGCTGGAAGCGCGCGAAGAGTTCCGAGGAATACCAGTCCTCGGACCGGGTGCGGTCGATCACCTCGCGGTGCGCGGCACGGCGGTAGGCGAAGTCCTGAACGCCCTCGAGCGACGACCAGAGCGAGAACGTGGCCTGGCGGACGACCGGCAGGTCGCCCACGCCGACGCTCGCCAGGTGGGCGGGGTGGGCGCTGAGGTCGGCGGCGGGCCGGGGTACGGCCTTCCAGAAGCGTGCGAGGCGGGAGGGACGGATCGCGGCGCGCGTGAGGATCGCGACGGGCGCCGCCGGGTCGAGTTTGGCGGCGCCGCGCACGTCGAAGCTCGCGCGGCTCCAGGTGCCCTGGGCGCGGGCGGTGG
>JAURVW010000105.1 GCA_030655275.1 Solirubrobacteraceae bacterium | reverse complement strand
GCGAAGGCCCCGGCGGCGATGACCCCGGCTACGGCGACGACCGCGGCGGCGGTGGTGCCTCTGCGGGGCCGGAATCCCTTTCGGGTGAGATCAGGATGGGGCGGACTGGCAGGGGCTCGACGCACAGAGGGCAGCTTTCTCGCAGGGGTCTTCATGGGGATCGGGTGTGAATGTCCTCTGATTATGCGGAGATTACTCGCCGGAGAGAAGCCTTTTACTTTGGCGAAGCATCGTCTACTATCCCCCCGTTTGAGGGTCTGCGGGTCAGCGCGCGGACGCCCCGAGCACCGCGGCCGCGTACGCCTCGGCCGCGGCGGAGACCCGGTTGCCGTAGTCGACCGAGGAGTTGTACGAGCGAATGGCCGCCAGCCAGCCGTCGTCGCGGGTCAGGTCGCGGTCGGCGGCACACAGGTAGCGGGCCGCAGCGAGCGCGGCGTCGTCGATGTCGTCGGGGTCGGCCCGCCCGTCGAGGTCGCCGTCGGCGCCGGCGAAGGCCCAGGTCGAGGGGATGAACTGGAGCGGCCCCACCGCGCGGTCCCAGACGGTGTCGCCGTCGAGCGCGCCGCCGTCGCTGTCGGGTACGGCGTCGAAGCGTCCGCCGTCGAGCGGCAGGCCCACGATGCGGGGGAGCACCCGCCCGTCGGAGCCGATCGATCCGCCGAAGATCGTGCCGTGGTGCGTCTCGACCTGGCCGACCGCCGCGAGCGTGTTCCAGCCGATACCGCAGCCCGGGAGCTCGGCGGCGAGCTGCAGCGCGGCCCCGGCGTACGCGGCGAGAGCGCGCTCCGGGATGCCCGTGGTGGCGGCGGTGGCGGAGACCCACGCGGGGGCGGTCAGCTCGGCCAACGGGCGCGGGGCGGTTCCGGATGCGCCGGGGCCGGTCGGGTCGGCGTCGGCCGGTGCGGCTCCGGCCGCGTCGGGCGAGGCCGCCGCACCCCCTGACGCAGGGGGAGCGGCCTCGGCTGCGGCCTCGGCGGCTGCGGCCAGGTCGGGCGCTGTGTCCGTGCCGGCCGGCCGGTCGCCGAGCGACCCCGGCTGCAGCACGAGCGCCGATCCGGTCACCGCGAGACCTGTCAGCGCGATCGTGGCGAGCAGCGCCACCACGATCGGCCCGCCCCGGAACCGCCGTGCACGGTGCTGCTGCCGCCCCTTCGCCCTCCGTGCCGCGATCAGTCCACCCGCACCGAGTCGATGAACTCGCGCAGCTCGGCGATCACGAGCTCGAGCTCCGAGCCGCTCGCCTGCGCCAGCCGCGCGGCCAGCCACGAGATGCAGACCACCGACGACAGGGCGATGTCGCCCGCATCCGGAACCAGGGCGTCGTCGTCGTTCGCGCTGCCGACGAGCCGGCCGAGCGCGGTCTCCATCGACTGCACGTTCGCGTCGGTCTCGGCGTCGCTCGTGGTCGCGTGCCGCGCCTCGGGATCGCCGGTCTGCGAGATCACCGCGTCGAGCAGGGTGTTGGCCGCGATGGCAGCGGCGGCGGGCATGGTGCGACGGTCGGTCTCGGGGTTCGACATTCTGGGCTCCTCGGCGGGCGGTACTGGGATCACGGTCTCGGACACGCCGCGCACGGGCCGGTCGACCGCATCCGCTGCCCTTCGA
>JAURVW010000087.1 GCA_030655275.1 Solirubrobacteraceae bacterium | reverse complement strand
GCCGTGACCGGCCAGATCAAGGCCGAGATCCAGCGCGTCGGCGAACAGTTCGGCGACGCGCGCCGCACGCTCATCACGAAGGGCTGAGCCGCAGCGCGCCGCTGAAGCGCGCGACGATCGCCACCGTCGCCGTTGCGACCGGGATCAGGACGAGCGTCGCCTGCAGCGAGGTCTGGTGCGCGAGGAACCCGATGAGCGGCGGGCTCCCCACATAGCCCGCCCAGGCCAGCCCCGACACCGCCGCCACCGCCGTACCCGGCGGCACGCCCGGAATCCGGCCCGCGGCGCTGAGCACCGCCGGGATGATCAGCGCCACCCCGAGCCCGAGCGTCGCCCAGCCGACGAGCATCACGGGCACCGAGCCGGTGGCGAGCGCCGTCGAGAACGAGACGGTCGCGGCCGCGGCCAGGAGCGGGACCGCGGTCTGCGCCGGAAAGCGCACCATGAGGCGGTCGCCGGTGAACCGCAGCACCACCATGCCGGCCGAGAACGATGCGTAGGCCAGGCCGGCGACCGCGCCCGAAGCGCCGAGCGATTCTCGAAGCTGCACGGCAGACCAGTCGGCAGCCGCGCCCTCGCAGAGCATGCAGGCAAGGCCCATGAAGCCGAGCAACAGGACGGTGCGTTGGCGCAGCACACCGCCGCGGGCCGGACGGGCCGGGCGGCCATCGACCGCGGCGGCCGAACCCGGCACCGGAGATCCCGCGGCGACCTCCTCCTTCGCGGCCTCCTGCGCCGTGTGCTCCTCTGGATCGGGCAGCAGTCGCATCGTCGCGAAGCCCGCGATTCCGCCGAGCGCGACCCCGGTGATCGCGAGCTGTGCCGCAAGGCCACCACCGAGACCGACGACGAGTGCGCCCGTCCCCGCGCCGGCAAACCCTCCGAGGCTCCACGCGCAGTGGAAGCCCGACATCACCGGCCGGCCGATCGCCCGCTCGACCGTGACGCCCTGCGTGTTCATCGCGACGTCGAGCGAGCCCTGGAACAGTCCCCAGAGGGCGAGCGCGCCGAAGAGTTCGGCCTGCGATCCGGCCAGGCCGACGGTGACCGCGGAGGCGCAGTAGCCGGCGAGCGTCGCCTGCATCACCCGCTGACTGCCGAAGCGGGCGAGCAGCCGTCCAGTCGCCACGATCGCGGTGATCGCGCCGACCGGCGCACCGAGGATCGCCAGTCCGAGCTGCGCGTCGTCGAGGCCGAGCTCAGCCTTCACTCCGGGAATGTGGGCGGTCCACGACGCGAACAGGAACGAGTGCGCCGCGAAGATCACGAGCACGGCCAGCCGCGCCGCCCTCGCCTGGCGATCGGACTCAGACACGGACGACCTCCACCCCGGCGGCGGTGAGCGCAGCCGCTTCGGTCTCGAGCAGGTCGGCGTCGGTGATGACGATGTCGATCGCCTCGATCGCGCACACCACCGCGAGCGCCGACCGCGCGAACTTCACCGACTCGGCCACCAGGATCGTGCGTGCGGACGAGCCGACGGCTGCGGCCTTCACGGCCGCGTCCTGCAGGTCGAAGGCCGTCACTCCGCCTGCCGCGGAGACGCCGCAACAGGTGAGCACCGCCGTGTCGAAGCGCACCGTCGCGAGGCCGGCCAGGGTCATCGGACCCACGAGCGATCCTTCTCCGGGGCGGACCGACCCGCCGGGGATGAGCAGCGTGACGTCGGCCGCCGACGCGAGCGGCGCGATCGCGTGGATCGAGAGCGGCATCACCGTGAGCCGCCGGCCGCTGATCGCCTCGGCGACGGCCACCCCCGTGGTGCCGCTGTCGACCAGGACCGCCTCCCCGTCGCGGAGCTGCGCGGATGCGGCGTCGGCGATCCGGCGCTTCACCTCCGAGCCGGCCCCTCGCCGCATCGCATAGGGCAGCTCCTCGCCTCGCATCAACAGGCTTACGGCTCCGCCCCGCACCCGCCGGAGGACGCCGGCCTCGGCGAGGAGGTCGAGGTCACGGCGAATCGTCACCTCGGACGTGCCCAGTGCGGCGCCGAGCTCGACGACATCGACACGTCCCCGCTGCCGGAGGCGTTCGACGATGGCGTCGTGACGAGAGGCGAGGTCCATAGACCGATCATAAGTCAAAGACTTACGAACGAAGGCGACCTACTTACGAACTGGCACCGAGCCAGTCAGGTCCGGCGCGGAGGCGCTTGCGCGCCCGGGGCGCTCAGGCGAAGGCCCGGCCGCGCCCCGAACGGACCTTGCGGCGGTCTCGGCCGTCGAGCAGAAAGGCAGCGAACAGTCCGCCGAGGCCCCCGAAGAGATGGCCCTGCCAGGAGATGCCGTCGGTCGGGACGAGGCCGCCGAGCAGCGCACCGCCCCAGACCGCACAGACGAGCACGCCCGCGAACACGTGCGTGAGGCTGCGCGTGTAGATCCAGCGCGCGACGAGGTAGGCCGCGAACCCGAACACCACACCGCTGGCCCCGATGTGGATCGTGTTCTCCGGCGCGATGATCCACGTCCCGATCCCGCCGATCAGCGCGACGATCACGAAGACCGACACGACCCGCACGAAGCCGCTCAGCGCGATCATCCCGCCGAGGACGACGTACGGCACGGTGTTGCCGATCAGGTGGTCGAAGCCGCCGTGGAGGAACGGCTGCCAGAGGATCCCGTCGAGCCCGTCGAGGTGCCGCGGGCGCACGCCGTACTGGTCGAGGTCGACGCCCTTGATCGAGTCGATGATCTCCGACACCCACATGATGAGGGTCGTGATCGCGATGAAGACGAGCCCGCGGCGGCGGTCGTCGCTGAGTTCTGGCCGCTGGAATCGAGACGTCGTCGACATGGACCGAGTCTGCCACCTTCCGAGGCGACCACCCCCGGGCGCGCGTTCGGGGCGCAAGCGACGGGAGTGGTCAGGGTCCGTCGACGAGTCCGGCGGACCCTCGGCCGACGCGGCCGGCTCCACCGGAGCTGGGCAGGTTGTGGTCGTCTGAGCGACCAGAACCTGCCCAGCTCGGAGTGTTCCGGAGGCGCCGCGCGCGGTCGGCGTGCTGCAGTGGTCGAAGCCATCGCACCGAGATCTAGGTGCGAGTTTCCGCTGCCAGGTAGCGGAATTCCGCACCTACTTTCCGGAGCTGACATAACGGAGCCCCCGAGGCCCGCCGACGCGGCCGCCCCACTGGTTCCGGGCAGGGTCGACGTGGCGGCGGCGGCGAACCAGGGACGCTTTTCGGTGACCCAGCCGGAGAACGGTCCTGGGTTGTTCTCAGTCTGGGGAACCAGAGCCGGTTCTCCGTCGCCGCGACGGAAAAGTGTCCGCAGTTCGCCTCCCGACGAGGCGCCCCCAGGCCCGCCGACCTCGCCGCCTTGCTAACGCCACCAACCAGCGCTGGCCGCGCGCACCCCTCGGTGAGAAACGACCAACCGTCATCTCCTCTCAACCAGCAACGGCCGTGCCCAGGCCCGTCGACCCGAAAGGCCCCCGCCGCCAAGCCACCCAGACCGGGTGACCTCATCGGGGCCGCGACCGGTCCGCCGCCAAGCCCAACCCGAACGCGTCGACGCCGCAGCGGTCGACCCGACCAACGCCGGCACGAACCCGCCGGTATCGAATCCTAGTTCCGGCCGGTGCCGTCGAGTTTGGGTCGCCGCGCGCGGTAGAGCCGCACGGGCGCCTTGATCCCCTTGAGCCGGCGCTCGCCGACGGACGACCAGTGCACGGCGCTGTCGTCGGTCAGCTCGGCGTGCAGGGCGGCGTCCGCGACGATCGATCCGGCCCGGGCGACGCCGGTGATCCGGCTCGCGAGGTTGACCGGGCGCCCGAACCAGTCGCCGCCCCGCCCCATCGCCTCGCCGTAGGCCAGCCCGATGCGTACCTGCGGAAAGTCGTCGCCTTGCTCCTCGACGAGCTCGAGCAACGCAAGGGCCGTGTCGACGAGGCCGGCGGGGTCGGGAGACACGAGCAGGACGGCGTCGCCGACCGATTTCACGAGGCGCACCCGCGGGTCGATGACCTGGCCCGTCAGGACGACGAGCCGATCGGCGACCTGCTCGAGGTCGGCGGGAGCGAGCTGCTCTCCGAGGCGCGTGAACCCCACGAGGTCGGCGAAGGCGACGCCCACGGGGCGGGCGCCGGGCATGGCCCCGTCGCGACGTTCGACGTCGGTGACGATCTCGTCGCGCATCACGTTGTGGAGGTGCAGGCGGAGCATCTGCTCCAGGAGCGGGCCGAGCAGCGGCGTGAGGCCCTCGGTCGTGGCGGCGTACGTGCGGGCGAGCTGAGCCTCGCTGACCCCCGGCGCGATGGCCAGTTCCATCACGGTCTGGCGCATCATGTCGGCGGCCTGCGCGAGGCCGCGGCCGAGCACGCGGGCGACGTTGATGAGCTGCTCGGGCTGCACGCCCGCGGTGACGAACCGCTGGATGGTGCGGGCCGTCTCGAGGTGCGTCTCGCTGTAGGCGACCTCCGTGAGGTCGATCGGGGACGGCAGCGCCGAGGCCCGCACGAGCGAGGTCCACACGTGCAGGTCGAGGCCCGAGAGCCGGGCGATGTCCTCGGCGGTGTACCGGTCGCCGAAGCCGACCTTCCGCCCCGCCGCGGCGAGCACGATCGTGCCGGCCTGCGTGGACTGGCGCAGGGCCTCGTTCGACATGCCGAACTCCTCGCGCAGGGCGAGCAGCAACTCGAGGCGCTCGTCGTACGCGGCGCCGCTCAGGCCATCGAGCAGGCCGGCATCGTCGAAGGTGTCGGGGTCGGCCATGCGCGCAGAGCCTAACGCTCCCCCGCGGCGGTTTGGCCGGTCCGGGCGATCAGTCCTCGATCACGCTCAGGATGTTGCCCGCGGGATCCTTGAACCAGGCGATCTCCGGGCCGTGGCCGCGCATGATGCCCTTCTCGTCCTGCGGCAGGTCACCGCCGTAGACCTCGAACACCACGCCCTTGGCGACGAGCGCGTCGACGGCCGTCTCGACGTCCGGGACGGGGAAGTTCAGGATCGTGAACTCCGCCGGCACGTGGTCGGGCTTCGGGTACGCGATGGTGGGCGGCCCCCCACCGCCGAAGTGCAGCATGAGGATGCCGCCCATCTCGCCGTCCTCAACCTCGATGCCGAGGACGTCGCCGTAGAACCGGCGCGCCGCCTCGGGATCGTCGATCGAGAAGCCGCTGAAGACCTGGGTGTCCTTGAACATGGGTGCTCTCCTTGACTGTGTGGTCCTGATGAGTGGTGGGGTCGGCCGGCGGGGACGCATCGGTCAGGCCGCGCGGGGCGGGTCGCGCGGCCTGATTCGGGCTACACGTGGACCGGCGCGACGACCGGCTCGGTCGCCCCGTCGCCCTCGGGTGCGCCGTGGCCGTGGCCCGGCAGGCCTGCCGGCGCCTTGATCAGCGTGATCGCGAGCGCCACGGCGATCGAGACGGCGACGGCGCCGATCACGAAGGCCAGGTGGTACCCGCTCGTGAGCGCGGCCGCCTCGCTGCGGCCGTCGGCGACGAGATCCTCCGCCTTCGTGGCGGAGAGGGTCGCGATCACGGCGAGGCCGAGCGCCCCGGCCACCTGCTGGGTCGTCTGGATCAGACCCGAGGCCAGGCCGGCCTGCTCGGGCGCGGCGCCCGACATCGACAGCATCATGAGCGCGGGGAACGCGAGGCCGGCGCCGAGGCCCTGGAAGACGAGCGCCGGGAGCAGGTCGACGACGTAGTCGCCCTTCACGGGTACCCGGGCGAACAACACGAGCGACACCACGACGAGCGCCATGCCGACGGTGAGGACGATCTTCGGACCGAACCTCACGATCACGCGCTCGGTGTACTTGAGCGAGAGCGCACCCATGATCAGGGTCGCCGGGAGGAACGCGAAGCCGACCTCGACGGGGCTGTACGCCAGCACGCGCTGGAGGTAGAGCGCGCCGAGGAAGCCGATCCCGAAGAACCCGACCATCGAGAGGCCCATGATCGCGTTGGCGGCGCCGACGTTCGGGGCGCGCAGGATGCTCAGGGGCATGAGCGGGCTCCTCGCCGTCGATTCGCGCACGAAGAAGCCGGCGACGAGCACGACGGAGATCGCGCCGAGCACGAGCGTGTGGGTGGAGGCCCAGCCCTCGTCGGCGGCCTTGACGATCGTGTAGACCGAGAGCATCACGCCGGTGGTGATGAGCGTCGCGCCCGGGAGGTCGGCGCCGTCGCCGAAGCCGGCGCCGCGGTCGCGCTCCAGCAGGCGCTGCGCGAGGGCGACGGTCGCGATGCCGACCGGCACGTTGATGAAGAAGATCCAGTGCCACGAGAGGGCCTCGGTGAGGGCTCCACCGACGAGCAGGCCGATCGTGCCGCCCGCCACGGCCACGAAGGTGAAGGTGCCGATCGCCTTGGCCTGCTCCCGCGGCTCGGGGAACATCGTCACGATCATCCCGAGCACGACGGCCGAGGCGAGCGCCCCACCGATGCCCTGCACGAACCGCGCGCCGATGAGCATCTCCTGGGAGCTGCTGAGCCCGCAGAGCGCGGACGCCGCGACGAACAGCACGAGTCCCGCGACGAAGAGGAGCTTGCGGCCCATGAGGTCGCTGAGGCGACCCGCGAGCAGCAGGAGGCCGCCGAACGGGACGAGGTAGGCGTTCACGACCCACGCAAGGCTCGAGTCGGTGAATCCGAGGTCGCCCTGGATCGACGGCAGCGCCACGTTCACGACGGTCACGTCGAGGACGATCATCAGCACACCCGTGCAGAGCACGTAGAGCGAGATCCATCGGGCGCGGTCCGTCGCGTCCGCGGACGGGCCGTGGTCACGGCGGTCGGGGACGGGCTTTTCGAGGTCGGGGCTCATGGCAGGTCTTTCAGAAGGGCGGGGCGCGGCGGATTCGTCCGGCGCCATGGTGATGAAGACCGCGCGGCGAGGACGAACTCATCGGTCGCGTTCTGTGGCCTCTGTCACGTCGCGTCGGCGGCAGCGAACACGCAGCCGCGGCAACGGCGATCACGGGGTCGAGGCGACGGCGATCACGTGATCGCGCAGGGCCGCGGTCGCGGCCGAGAGCCGACGGCCCGAGGGTGTCACGAGCGAGACCTCGAACGACGGGGCGTAGCGGCGCACGGGCACCGTGGCGATCCCGACGGCGCCGCCGATCAGCGACGCCGGGAGCAGCGCGACCGCGAGCCCGTGGCGGACGAACTCGATGAGCGTGGTGACGTCGTTGATCTCGTAGGCGAGCGTGCGCTGCACGCCGGCCGCGCCGAAGGCGCGATCGTTGGCGATGCGCACACCCCAGGGCGGCGGGAGATCCGCGAGGGACTCGCCCGTCAGCTCGGCCAGGTCGAGGTGCTCGCGCGCGGCGAACGGGTGATCCGGGTGGCAGGCGACCTGGATCGACTCGCGGCTCAGGAGGGTGGCGTCGATGCCCGCCGGGTAGTCGAGCAGCGAGGCGAAGCCGAGATCGAGCGTGCCTCCGCGGATCGCTTCGATCAGTTCCCGCGATCCCCCGCCATGCCGCACGCGGACCTCCACCTCGGGATGCGTGGCGCGAAAGCTGCTCAGCACCGCGGCGACGTTCGGGGCCGGTGCCCGCTGGGCCTGCATGATCCCGAGGGAGACGGTGCCGCGCAGGCCGCTGCGGGCGTCTCGCACGGCGTCGCGGGCTGCGCCGGCGGCGACGAGGGTCGCCCTGGCCTCCGGAAGAAGGGCGCGGCCGGCGTCGCTGAGCTCGGCGCC
>JAURVW010000080.1 GCA_030655275.1 Solirubrobacteraceae bacterium | reverse complement strand
CACTCGGATACGCTGCCGGGTATGAGGCGAGTCGGGATGCACGAAGCAAAAACTCAGCTCTCGCGCCTCGTAGAGCTGGCAGAGGCCGGCGAGGAGATTGTGATCCAGCGGTCGGGCCGACCGGTTGCCCGACTCGTCGCGATCGAGGTTCGGCGGCCGGTCTCGGAAGCGTTCGGGACGTTGAAGGGGCAGATCGAGCTCAAGGACGACTTCGACGATCTGCCTGATGAGTTCGCCCACCACTTCCGTCAGGCGCTCTGATGCTCTACCTGCTCGACACGCACGCGGTCCTGTGGCTTATGGCCGGCGACGAGCGAGCCCGAGGCGTTGCTGCTGTCCTGTCGAAGCCACGAGCGACCGTTCTTCTGAGTGCGGTGTCGCTCTGGGAGATCGCGATCAAGAAGGCCCTGGGAAAATTGGAAGCACCGGCGGACCTTCCGGAGCAGCTCGAACGGTTTGCGTTCGAACCGCTCCCGGTGACCGGTGAACACGCCTGGGCGGTTGGAAGCCTCGAGCCGCATCACGCCGATCCGTTCGATCGGCTCTTGGCTGCCCAAGCGCTCACCGAAGACGCGACGCTGGTCTCGCGCGACACGTCGTTCGATGCCTATGGCGTGCGTCGCCAGTGGTGAAGTCTCCGGCCCCATAGGCTCATCGCGTGAGCGACTCCTCCTCTGCACGCCCGGCGTCTGCCCGCTGGATCGACAACGAGCACGGGGTCTACGACCTGGCTCGGTGGGTCGTCGACCCTGAGCGCGCGGTCCCGATCGTCTGCGTGACGGCGCAGCCCCGCGCCGAGCGGCCGCTGCTGGACCCCGATGGGCTGGCGCGCGCGGTGGGCGACGCGGCCGACGTGTGGGCCGTGCCGATCGCCCGCCACCAGTGGATGCTCACGGAAGAACTGCCGAAGGGTCTCGACGTGTACGGCGGCGCGGCGCGCGTGTGGTGGCCCATGGAGAACCCGCGCAAGGCGGCTCCGCGCGACCATCCGACGTTCGCGGTCTTCTCACCGGAGGATGCGGTGCGCGCGACCGACGACATCGTCGCCCACGTCACCCAGCCGCGCGGCGGGGAGCCGTCGCCCGGCGACGACGTGACCGGCGTCGTGACGGCCGTGCATCCCAACGGCGCCGACGTGCGCCTCTCGAGCGGGCACCTGGCGTTCGTCGCCAACGCCCACATGGCCGAGAACGCCGAGATCTACCACGCGCGTGAAGTGGTGCAGGAGGGCCAGGAGGTGAAGCTGCGCGTCAGCGACGACGCCTACGAGTCCGGCCGCGACCGCCTGCGCGTCTCGATGCGGCCCTTCGCCCCGAACCCGTGGACCCGCGTGATGACGGCCTATCGCAAGGGGGCGGTCGTCGAGGGGATCGTGCTGCGGCTCACCCCGTTCGGTGCGTTCGTCGAGCTGTTGCCCGGCGCCGAGGGCCTGATCCACAAGAGCCAGATCTCCGACGACTTCGTCGACCACATCCCCGACTACCTGCGCGAGAACGACCGCATCGCGGTGCGCATCAACGACGTGAACCGCCAGGAGGGTCGTGCCGAGCTCACGCTGCGCGGGATAAGTCCCGACGAGCCGGTCATGCCCGTCGCCTCGCTCTACGAGGACGGGCCCCCGTGGCTGCCGGTCGACGATGTCGTCGATGGGTCGGCGGGCGAGGTCTCGGACGAGTCCGGGGCGCCTGGCCGGGGATTCGATGCCGACGGCCAGCGCGATGGGCTGTCGCCGAACGAACTTGCGCTGCGCGAAGAGCTCGACGCGGCGTACGCCCGCATCAGCGAGCTCGAGCGGTTGCTCGACGAGCGCTACTAGTCCGCCTGGCGAGCGCTACTAGCCACTCTGGCGAGCGCTACTAGTCCGTCTGGCGAGCGCTGCTCGTTCGGCTGGCGAGCGCCGCCGGCGGCCCGGGCGGGGTCAGCGCGAGGCGACGTCGCGGTCGGCGTCGTCGTCGACCGGTGCGGTCACCGTGCAGTTCCGCTGGACCTGATCGAACCGCTCATGGTCGTCGCCCTGGATCGCGGCGAGGGAATGGCGTTCGCACAGGAACAACGCCCGTTCCTTCTCCTGCTTGGCCTCGTGTGCCTCGATGCGCGCGACGACAGCGTCCGGCAACTTCACCTGGATCACGCCGTGCACGGTGGCGCCCCAGGCGATCGCGAGGACCAGCACCATCATGGTGAAGCGGCGGCTGAAGATCCAGGTCGCGAGCGCGGTCGCGAGGATCACGATGACCGACAGGGTCATGCGGGTGAGGAGTGGCTGAGGTGAGCGGAATCCATCTCCCGAAACTTCTCGACGGCTCGTAGGAGGCCTCGACCCCATCTGATCCACTACGACCCGTTTCATGCCGACGATCGTGCGGGTAGTGGCCTCGTGATCGACGGCCCGATACGCGTCGCCGTCGCGCCGCTAGATGGGCGTGGCGCCCGTGTCCGGCGCGACGAGCCACGCGACGATCGACGCCACGCCGATGCTCACCAGCGCCACGGCGATCCAGAGCGTGATCCAGCGATCGTTCGGCGCGCTGGCGGTGAAGTCGCGGGCGTCGTCGGGGTTGTAGTGGATGGTGCGGGCCTCGCCGAGGCCCTTCTTGCTCGCGACCGGCGGATCGTGCGGCGACGCGGCATGGATGTTGCGCAGCCCCGGGGCGGCAAAGGCGTAGACGGGTCGCCAGGAGGGCTTGCCGTCGTGGGCGCCGAGCTCGAAGTCGACGATCTTCGCGGGCGCGGACAGCCAACCGGAGCGATCCGGGCCGGTGCCAGCGGCGCGGCCGGCTCGGCGGTGGCGCAGCGCGAGGGCCAGCCCGGCGAGGACGAGCAGCACGCCGACGATCAGCGGGACCGGCGAGTCGAGGGTCGCCGCAACGGGAAGCGGCCAGGCAGCAACGTCGATGGGCATCGGCGTGAGCCTACGTGGTGGGGCTGATGACGCACCCGGGCCCGTCGTCGACGGTCATTACAGGAACAGCGGGGCGATCCAGAGCGTGAGTCCCGCGAGGAGGAAGGGCGTGCCCCAGAGCAAGTCGGTCCACGCGTGGGAGACGTCGCCGGTCGTGAACTCGCGCGCGTTCTTGGGGTTGTAGAGGACGGTGCGACGCGCGCCGAGCTCGCCGCGGTCGTTCAGGGTCTTCTGGAACCTCGCCGGGCCCCTCACGTGCCGGTCGCGACTGGCCTCGAACGCGTAGATCGCTTCCCACTGGGGCCATTCGGCCATCGGGATCGGCCTGAAGGCCACGACCTCCGCCTCCGCCTCGAGCCAGTGCATCCGCACTTCCACGAGCGCTTTCTGTAGGCGGAACCACGGCCAGATGACGGCCATGCCCACGCACACGAAGAGCAGACCTACGCCGCCCGCAATGAGGACGTCGGTTGCGGTGCTGGCGATCATCATCGATGCGCAACCTATCGTGGCGCAGCGGGCTACTCGACGGCGAAAGACGCTCCCCACGGAGTTGGTGCAGTTCGGGGCGGTTCTGTGAC
>JAURVW010000059.1 GCA_030655275.1 Solirubrobacteraceae bacterium | reverse complement strand
TACTCGGCGTTCTCCTTGAGATCGCCCCACTCACGTGCGGTCTTGATGCGCGCCGAGAGCGCGCGGCGCTCCACGGTCTCCAGGCGTTCGATCTCCGCCGTCAGGGCGGCGTAGTCCTCTGCGGTCATCAAGACGGGATCCGACATCCCCAGCACGCTACGCCACGGCAGCGGCGTGGGCGCTGGCGGGTCGTCGGACCAGGCCGCGCTGAGCGGCCAATATCCCCACCTGCAGCGCCGCAAATTGGCCGCTCACGCCAGCTCCGTCGTCTCGAGGCCTGGCCCCGTACCCTCTGTCGTGATGACGACCGTGGCCAACGACCCCGCCGGCACCCAGCCGGGCAGCCCTGAGCGCTCGCTCCACGACACCTGGCAGCTCGCCGGGATCGACGTGCCCAACCGCGTGCTGCTCGCGCCGCTCGCCGGGATCGGCAACTGGTTCGTGCGTTTCCAGGCCCAGCGCCACGGAGCCGGGATGACGGTCAGCGAGATGGTCTCGAGCTTCGCGATCCACTACCGCAACGAGAAGACCTGCACGGAACTCCTGCGCGTCGACGAGCGCGAGCGCTCCGGCGGCCCGCTCGCGATCCAGCTCTTCGGGCAGGACGTCGAGGTGATGCGCTCGGCCGCCGCCTACGTCGCCGAGCACGCCCGTCCCGACGTCATCGACCTCAACATGGGCTGCCCCGTCCCCAAGATCATGGGCTCCGGCGCCGGCGCCGCCATGCTCAAGGACCCCGACACCGCCGTCGCCGTCGCCAAGGCCGCCGGCGAGGGCTCCGGCCTGCCGGTCACGGTCAAACTGCGCTCGGGCGTGAAGAAGGGCGAGGCCGACGGCTACACGCTCGCCGCACGCCTCGTGGAGGAGGCCGACGTGAAGGCCATCACCTTCCACCCGCGCTCCGCCCAGGTCCAGCACAAGGGCGAACCCGACCTCGAGCTCGCCGCCAAACTCGTCGCAGAGCTTCCCGTGCCCGTGATCCTCTCCGGCGGCATGAACGAGCCCGAGTGGATCACCGACGCCTGGAAGAGCACCGGCGCGGAGGCGATCATGCTCGCCCGCGGCGCTCTCGGCGACCCGTGGCTCTTCGCCCGCGTGCTCGGCCTCCGCGAGAACGACCCGACCCGCCAGGAGATCGCGGGCGAGCTCCTCTGGGTGATGGAGCAGGCGGTCACGCATCTCGGCGAGAGTCGCGCGACGGGCTATCTGCGCAAGTTCTACCCCTGGTACGTCACCACCCTCGGCGACGGCCACACCCTCCAGAACACGCTCCAGCGCGCGGCGTCCATCGACGAGGCCCGCACCGCGATCCTCGAGGCCGTTCCGGATCCGGCCACGGTCGACGAGTCGGGCATGCCCGGCTCGACCCTGCGCGCCGCGGCGCCGCAGCCTGCCTGACGAGCCCACGCCCCAGGAGCGGATCGCGCAGCGAGATCCGGCTCGTGCACAGCAGGTTTGGGCCTCCCGGCCGGGCCTGCTGCGCGCGGACCGGAGATCCGGGCGAGCCGCCCTCGGGGGTCGGCGGACGCCGCCCGACAGGTTGCTATGCTCCCCCGCTCGCCACGGGGCCCTGCGCCGCGTGGCCGCCCTGGATTCTCCAGTACTCCCCGCTCAGATCACGATCAAGTAGTCCTCATGTCTCGCGACGTCATCCTCACCCGCGACGGTCTCCAGAAGCTCACCGCCGAACTCGAGCACCTCGAGACGGAGGGTCGCCGCCAGGTTGCCGATCGCATCAAGGAAGCACGCGACTTCGGCGACATCTCGGAGAACTCCGAGTACGACGACGCCAAGAACGAGCAGGCGCAGATCGAGTCGCGGATCATCCAGCTCCAGGACCGCATCCGCTCCGCCACCGTCGTCGACCACGACGACGTCTCCACCGACGTCGTCCAGGTCGGCTCCACCGTCGACTTCACCGACGAAGGTTCCGGCAAGGCGCAGAAGTACACGATCGTCGGCTCCGCCGAGGCCGCGCCCGGCGAGGGCAAGCTCTCGAACGAGTCGCCCGTCGGCAAGGCCCTCCTCGGCCACAAGCTCGGCGCCGTCGTGACGGTCGTCCTGCCCAAGGGCGAGCCGCGCAAGCTGAAGATCAACAAGATCGACGTCGGCATCTAAGGCGGGCCCGTGGCCCTCTCCTCCGAAGGCACTCTGACGGAGGCGACCGCGCAGTTCGACGCGGTCGTCGCTGCGATCGACGCCCTCAAGCAGGCGGCCGGTCCGTTCGCCCGCACTCCCGATGACTCAGCCGCTGCCACCGCTGCCGTCGCTGCGGCGTCGCCCGTGGTCGACCTCCTCTCGGGCGACCGTCTCTCGGCGCTCACCTCGATCGAGTCGCTCGGCGATCTCGGCGACCTGATCGTCTCCGCAGCCGCCCTGCGCGAGGCCGCTGAGGCCATCGCCCCTCTGGCCCAAGGCGAACCGGTCGACGACCCTCGCTCGCTCGCCAAGCCGCTGTCGGTCTGGCTACGCGCCGCAGGCAACCAGACGAAGTCGATCAAGCGCGAGCTGACGGAGTTCGCCGCCAAAGAGGCTTCCTCCCGCGCCGAGGCCGAGATCCTCGCCGCCCGCCGCGGTCGCCTCGACGCGATCCGCGCCGAAGGCATCGACCCGTTCCCGTACTCCTTCGACGGTCAGGAGCCGATCGCCGACGTCCGCGCGGCCCACGCCGAGCTCGAGGCCGGCGCCGAGACCCAGCGGACGCATCGCGTCGCCGGTCGCCTCGCCTCGCGCCGCGGCCAGGGCGGCATGAGCTTCCTCGATCTCGTCGACCGCACCGGCCGGATCCAGCTCCAGGCCACGTCGGACACCCTCGATGCCAAACAGTTCGCGCTGCTCGGCGACCTCGTCGACCTGGGCGACCTGCTCGGCGTCGAGGGGCGTGCGTTCGTGTCCCAGCGCGGCGAGCTCACGCTGCAGATCGCCTCCGTCGAGATCCTCGCCAAGGCGCTGCGCCCACCGCCGGACAAGCGCCACGGCCTGCAGGACGCCGACGCGAAGTACCGCCGCCGCGAGGTCGACCTGCTCTCCAGCGAAGCGAGCCGGGCCACCTTCATCGCACGCTCGCGGATCGTCGCGGCCTTCCGGCGCGAGCTCGGCGACGACGGCTTCCTCGAGGTCGAGACCCCCATCCTGCAGACGCTCTACGGCGGCGCCGCGGCCGAGCCGTTCGTCACCTTCCACAACGCCCTCGATCGCAAGCTCTACCTGCGCATCGCGCCGGAGCTGTACCTCAAGCGGTGCCTGGTCGGCGGCCTCGAGCGCGTCTTCGAGATCGGCAAGAACTTCCGCAACGAGGGCCTGAGCCCCAAGCACCAGCCGGAGTTCACCTCGATCGAGTGGTACGAGGCCTACGCCGAGTACCACGCCGCTGCCGACCGCACGGAGTCGCTCATCCGCGCCGCCGCCGATGCCGCTGGCTACGACTACGAGGCCGAGGGCGCGATCCGGTTCGACCGCCCGTGGCGCCGCGTGACCTTCGTCGACGCCGTCCAGGAGGCGACGGGCATCGACCTGCTCGCGCACTTCCAGGCGCAGGTCGGCGATGGCCAGTACGAGATCACCGACGACAACGGCGATCCGACCGGTGCGGTCGTCGACCAGGACGAGTTCCTGCGCAGCGCCGTGAGGGCCAAGCCCAAGCTCGCCAAGCAGATCGCCGACCTGGACTCGCTCTCCTGGCCACAGCTCGCCGACGAGCTCCTCGGCACCTTCGTCGAGCCGTCGCTCATCCAGCCCACGTTCATCCTGGACCACCCGGTCGAGCTCTCGCCGCTGGCCAAGCGTCACCGCACGATCGACGGCCTCACCGAACGCTGGGAGGCCTACGCGAACGGCCAGGAGATCGCCAACGCCTTCTCCGAGCTCAACGACCCGGACGAGCAGCGCCGGCGTTTCGAGGCCCAGCAGCGCTACTCCGAGAGCGGCGACGCCGAGGCCCAGCCGTACGACGAGTCGTTCGTGCAGGCCCTCGAGCAGGGCATGCCGCCGGCCGCCGGCGTCGGCGTCGGCATCGACCGCCTCGTGATCATGCTGACCGGGTCGAGCACGATCCGCGACGTGATCCTCTTCCCGGCGCTGCGCGAGCTCTAGGCCACCGATGTTCGGCGACGACCTGCGCGAGTCCCTCGGCGCGACGCTGCCGGCCGACCACGCCCGCCAGTCCAATGCGGGCCTCGTGCTCGAGGGTCAGCTCGGGTGGATGATCGACGACGGCCTGCGCCAGATCGACGAGGCCGCGGGAGTCGCGCCCGCGGGCCGGCGCCCGCCGTTCGTCCTCGACGTGGGCTGCGGCCGCGGCGAAGGCCTCGACGAGGTGCTGCGCATCGCCCCGAAGGCCCACTGGCTCGGGGTCGACCTCGCCCAGTCCGCCGAGGTCGACGAGCGCCCGGCGCGCGCCGACGCCGAGTTCCGCACCTTCGACGGCGTCAACCTCCCGCTCGCCGACCGCTCCGTCGACCTCGTCTTCTCACAGCAGGTCTTCGAGCACGTCACGGAGCCCGAGCGACTGCTCGCCGACATCGCCCGCGTGATGAAGCCGGGCGCGATCTTCTGCGGCTCCGTCTCCCAGCTCGAGCTGTTCCACTCCCGCAGCGTGGGTGGCTTCACCGCCTACGGCTGGAAGCTCGCCCTCGAGCGGGCCGGGATCCATCCGGTCGAGGTCCGTCCGGGGATCGACGTCGGCACGCTCTTCGCGCGGCGACTCCTCGCACGCTCACGCTGGTTCGACCGTTACTGGTCGCGCCCCTCACCGGGCAACCGGCTCGTCGACGGCGTCGCGCGCGTCCGCCGGCTCGATCACGCACAGCGCAACGCCCTCAAGCTGATGATCGCCGGACAGGTCACGTTCGTCGGCCAGCGTCCCTGGGGCTGAGCAGTCGCCCGTCCGTCCAGGGCGGACCGGGCACGTCCATGTGGCGCCGTTGACAGGACCCCGCTCGCGCCAAGCCCCCGAACGGGGGCCTCGGGACGGGATGCTCGAAACGTTGCATGAACTCGGTGAATCCCCGTGCGCGTTGGCCGCAGAGGGGCTCTTTGTCCCGATGTCCAAGAAGACGACCACGGATAGCGCGAACGGTGGACATGGTCGACCTTCGGTGGTTGTAGACTGGGCGTACGCGGTGATACCAAGAAAACTCAGCCTCAGAAAGTCGCTCCTGCGGCCGATGACTTGGGTAAGAGGAGCACCGCGCACGGAAGGCCATGTGGCCGGAGTGGAGGACTGCCAGCAATGTTCGAGCGATTTACAGAGCGCGCACGCCAGGTCATCGTCCTCGCGCAGGACGAGGCCCGCACGCTGAAGCACAATTACATCGGGACCGAGCACGTCCTGCTTGGCCTGCTCCGGGAGGAGCAGGGTCTAGCAGCGAGGGCGCTCGAGGGTCTCGACATCACCGTGGAGCGGGTGAGGGCGCAGGTCGTCCGCATCGTCGGCTCGGGTGAGGAGGTGACCACGGGACAGATCCCGTTCACCCCGCGTGCGAAGAAGGTCTTGGAGCTCGCGCTCCGTGAGGCGCTGAGCCTCGGCCACAACTACATCGGCACGGAGCACCTGCTCCTCGGCCTGGTCCGGGAGAACGAGGGCGTCGCCGCCCGCATCCTCCTCGACTTCGACGCCGACGCCGAGAAGATCCGCGGCGAGGTCATCCGCATGCTGTCCGGCCCCAGCGGTCGCCGGCAGGGCGAGTCCTCGGGTTCGGGTTCCAGCTCGGGTTCGAGCTCGAGCTCCGGCTCGGGTTCCGGCGAGGGCAAGAAGTCGAGCAAGCTGCTCGACCAGTTCGGTCGCAACCTCACGAAGCTCGCTTCGGACGGCAAGCTCGATCCGGTCGTCGGCCGGGCCACCGAGGTCGAGCGGATCATGCAGATCCTCTCGCGCCGCACGAAGAACAACCCGATCCTCATCGGCGAGCCGGGCGTCGGCAAGACGGCCGTCGTCGAAGGCCTCGCCCAGGCGATCATCCAGGGCGACGTCCCGGAGCTCCTGCGCGACAAGCAGATCTACACCCTCGACCTCGCTGCCCTCGTGGCCGGTTCCAAGTACCGCGGTGAGTTCGAGGAGCGCCTCAAGAAGGTGATGAAGGAGATCACCCAGCGCGGCGACATCATCCTGTTCATCGACGAGATCCACAACCTCGTCGGCGCGGGTGCCGCGGAGGGCGCGATCGACGCTGCCTCCATCCTGAAGCCGGCTCTCGCCCGTGGCGAGCTGCAGACCATCGGTGCCACCACGCTCGACGAGTACCGCAAGTACCTTGAGCGCGACTCGGCCCTCGAGCGTCGTTTCCAGCAGATCCGCGTCGAGCAGCCGACCGTCGAGCAGACCGTGCAGATCCTGCAGGGCCTGCGCGATCGGTACGAGGCGCATCACCGCATCGACATCACCGACGACGCCCTCCAGGCGGCGGCGGAGCTGTCGGATCGCTACATCTCCGACCGTCAGCTGCCGGACAAGGCCATCGACCTCATCGACGAGGCGTCTTCCCGTAAGCGCATCAAGTCGATGAGCTCACCGCCGGTCCACCGCGAGCTCGAGGACGAGATCGAGGAGGCGCGCCGCGCCAAGGAAGCCGCGATCGAGGCCCAGGAGTTCGAGAAGGCCGCGAGCCTCCGCGACGACGAGCGCAAGCTGGTCGCGAAGAAGCGCGAGCTCGAGGACGAGTGGCAGTCCGGCGAGGGCGAAGGCGAGCGCGCGTCGATCGGCGAGGAGGAAGTCGCGGAGATCGTGTCCATGTGGACCGGCATCCCCGTCTTCAAGCTCACCGAGGCCGAGACGCAGAAACTCATCCGCATGGAGGAGGAGCTGCACAAGCGCGTCATCGGGCAGAAGCCCGCCGTCGAGGTCATCTCGAAGGCGATCCGCCGCTCCCGTGCCGGTCTCAAGGATCCGAAGCGCCCGACGGGCTCGTTCATCTTCCTCGGCCCCTCGGGTGTCGGCAAGACCGAACTCGCCCGCACGCTCGCGGAGTTCCTCTTCGGCGACGACGAGTCGATGGTTCGCATCGACATGTCCGAGTACATGGAGAAGCACGCCGTCTCGCGGCTCGTCGGTTCGCCTCCGGGCTACGTCGGGTACGACGAGGGTGGCCAGCTCACCGAGGCCGTGCGTCGCAAGCCGTACTGCGTGCTCCTGCTCGACGAGATCGAGAAGGCTCACCCGGACGTCTTCAACCTGCTCCTGCAGATCCTCGAGGATGGTCGCCTGACCGACTCGCAGGGCCGCACGGTCGACTTCCGTCACGCAATCGTGATCATGACGTCGAACATCGGCGCCTCCGAGATCGCCAAGGGAACGCCGCTCGGCTTCCAGGTGGTCGAGGACGAGATGGGCGTGTCGTACGACGACATGAAGGGCCGCGTGATGAGCGATCTCAAGCGCGCGTTCCGTCCGGAGTTCCTCAACCGCATCGACGACGTCATCGTCTTCCACAAACTGCAGAAGTCGGAGATCAAGCAGATCATCGACCTCCTGCTCACGCGGATCAAGATGTCGCTGTCGGAGCGCGAGCTCCAGCTCGACCTCACCGACTCGGCCAAGGACTTCCTGGTCGACAAGGGCTGGGATCCGGGTATGGGTGCGCGTCCGCTGCGTCGCGCCATCCAGCGCTACATCGAGGACCCGCTGTCCGACTTCGTGCTCCGGCACACGATGGACGCCGAGGCCGGCAAGACCGTCCTCGTCGACCACGTGATCGGTGGCGAGAACGATGGCGAGCTCACGTTGACATTCGTCGAGTCCGACCGCAAACCGGTTGCGGTGGGCGTCACGACGGATGATGATGCTCCCAACCTGACCAAGACCGACGACGGTTCAGAGTCCACGCCTGGCGCGGACAGTCCTTCGAAGGACTAACTCCAGAGACACCGTCGCCGAAGGGCCCCGGAGCGCGAGAGCGCACCGGGGCCCTTCGTTCGTTCTGGGGCGGGTCTGACCGGGGCTGGCCGTCGGGCTGCAGGCGCGTACCCGCGCTTCTGGGGCCGGTGGTGTGTTCTGACACACAATCACCCGAAACTCCAAGCGGAGGTCACACCCCATGAAGATCAAAGCTCCAAGTCCCGCCATGGGCGTCGCACTGCTCGCGCTCGCCATGGCCACGTCCGGCACGGCGGTCGCCGCCGTCACCTACGCCACGAACGCCGGCAAGGTCGACGGTCGCGACGCGGTCTCCTCGAAGACCTCCACCGAGAAGGCCGCGGGCGCGCTCGTCTCCACCGCGGGCTCCGGGCCGCTGAAGGGTCAGATCCCGGGCAAGTTCCTGGGTGAGGTGATGCGCGGCGACGCCGACTCCTTCGCGCGCCTCACGCCCGTCAACGACAACGCCACCGACGTCCCCGGCATCGTGTCCTCCATCGAGGGCTTGGGCGAGCTCTCCGCCACCTGCGGCGATCAGAACGCGAAGGCCGGGGTGGAGGATCCCGTCACGCGGCTCACGTTCGCCAACAAGACCGGTGGCAACGTGAACATCGCGACCACCGTCAGCAACAAGGAGCCGGCCCTCGGCGTCGTCGCGCCGAACACGGTCTCGACCGTCACGATCGGCGGCTCGTCGACATTCCGCATCACCCTCGAGCAGGCCGGCCTCAATTCGGTCTTCGACGGCGTCGTGCGGCAGGACGGCCGCGGCACCGCCGACGCCCAGTGTCTCGCGTACGGCCTCGCCCAGCGCGTGAGCAACGTGCGCTAGATCGACCGCCTCCCGAGGGAGGCCGGCTGCTCGATCTGTGGGCTCGCGGCGGTGCCATCGCCGCGAGCCCGCGTCCGACCGTCCTGGCGCGACGCTACCCCTTGCGTCGCACCGGTACGCGTGCCATCCTGCGCCCTCTGAGGCCCAGTCCGTGGGCGCTTCTGCACGGGGCGCTCCGTAGCGTCACGCATACTGGAAAATCGGGCGTTTTCTCGATACCATATGTGGGTGATGTCGGGGCGATTGGACGAGTTCATCGACCCTGACGGCCAAGAACCGAGGCTCCTGAGAGCCCTCGAGATGGTGGCCCCGGGGACCGCTCTCCGTGAGGGGATCGACAACATCGTGCACGCCCGTACGGGTGGGCTCGTGATCGTCGCCGACCCCGACGAGGTCTCCTTCATGTTCTCCGGCGGGATCAAGCTCGATCTCGACTACTCGCCGGCGATGGTCTACCAAGTGGCGAAGATGGACGGCGCGATCGTCCTCAACGCCACGGCGACCAAGATCACCATGGTCAACACCCAGCTCATGCCGGATCCCACGATCCTGTCGCTGGAGACCGGCACCCGCCACCGCACCGCCGAGCGCGTCTCGAAGCAGACCTCCGCGCTCGTCATCGCGATCTCGGCCCGTCGCGACGTGGTCTCGCTCTACGTCGACGGATCCAAGTACATCCTCGAGGACATCACCGTCGTCCTCGCGAAGGCCAACCAGGCCCTCGCCACGCTCGACAAGTACCGCGCGCGGCTCGATCAGATCGCCACGCGCCTCATGGCGATGGAGTTCGAGGGTGGCGTGCTCCTGCACGACGTGCTCACCGCGCTGCAGCGCTACGAGCTCGTCGCCCGCATGGCCGTCGAGATCGAACGGTTCATCGTCGAGCTCGGCCGCGAGGGCCGCCTCATCGAGATGCAACTCGAGGAGACCATGCTGGGCGTCGCGGGCGACAAGACCGCCCTCGTCCAGGACTACCTCGTCGACTCGTCCGACGACGCGCTCGCAGGCGCGCTCGACGAGCTCTCCAGACTTCCGCATCAAGAGCTCCTGGACTTCGGCCGCCTGGCCGAGCTCCTGGGTTTCGACCGCAAGGTCAACACGCTTGATGAGCGCGCCGCCCCTCGTGGGTATCGCGCGCTCGGACGAATCCCCCGCCTTCCGAAGCTCGCCGTGGCGCACCTCGTGCGCCGGTTCGACGGGCTCGAAGGACTCGTGGCCTCCGACGACATCGACCTGGAATCGGTCGATGGCGTGGACGTCACCCGGGCAAAGGAGATCCGTGAGGGTCTCCGGCGCCTGCAGGAGGTCAACTTCGTTGACCGTTTCCTGCATGACCATTAGACGTGCCGTCCCCAGGGACGCTGACCAAGGAGCTCATCATTAGCGACGAGACCGACATCGACATCGACGACCTGGACGACATCCAGATCGTTCTCGAGCACATCGACTTCGAGCTCGGTGACAGCGTTGTCTACCCGCACCACGGTGCCGGGCAGATCGCTGGCAAGGAGCTCCGCACGATCCTCGGTGAGGAGCGCGAGTACCTCACCATCAAGATCCTGCACAACGACATGACCGTCATGGTCCCCGTCGAGAAGGCCGCCGAAGTCGGGCTGCGCCGCGTGATCGACGAGGAGACCGTGCTCAAGGTCCTCGCCGTGCTCGAGGCCGAGACGTCCGAGATGCCGAAGAACTGGAACCGCCGGTTCAAGCACAACCGCGACAAGATGAAGACCGGCGACATCTACGAGCTGTCCGAAGTCGTGCGCAACCTCGCGTTCCGCGAGCACGACAAGGGCCTCTCCACCGGTGAGAAGCAGATGTACACCCGCGCGAAGAAGATCCTCGCGTCCGAGCTCATGTACGCGCTCGACAAGAACGAGGAAGAGGCCGAGGCGCACCTCGACGATCTCCTCCTCGCGGCGCACGGCCAGACGGCCGTCGCCTCCTAAGGGGTTCACCCCCTGACTGCCCGCATCGCGGCGACGAGCGCTCTGCTCGTCGCCGCGGGCAAGGGCGAACGGCTCGGCAGCCCGCTGCCGAAGGCGCTCGTCCCCGTCGGCGGTCGGCCGATGCTCGAATGGTCGGTCGATGCGCTCCGCGCCGCCGGCGTCGAGGACATCGTCGTCGCCCTGCCGCCCGCCCAGGCTGTGCCCGACTGGTTCACGCTCCCCGAGGGCGTCATCGGCGTACCCGGCGGTCGCGAGCGATCGCACTCCGTCCGTGCGGCGCTCGACGCCAGCGGTGGCGACCCCGTGCTCGTCCACGACGCGGCCCGGCCCCTGGTGACGCCGGCGCTGATCGAGGCGGCGGTCGCGGCGCTCGCC